>JANOZQ010000073.1:0-3031 GCA_031429555.1 Sphingomonas sp.
TTCCGGCTTTATTCGGCCAAACTCTATCCCGAGGCGCAAACCAAGCTGAAGGAATTTGTCGCCAAATATCCGTCGCACCGCCGCGCGAGTTATGCGCAAAACCTGCTTGGGCGGTCCTATTATGACGAAGGCAAGCCCGCGCTGGCCAGTGTCGCGCTCTATGATAATTACCAGAAAATGCCTAAAGGCGAACGCGCACCCGAAAGCCTGTACTGGCTGGGACAGGCGCTGACCAAACTCAAGAAGCTGCCGGATGCGTGCAAAGTCTATGACGAATTGGGCGAAGTTTATGGCAGCAAGATGAGCGCCGACCTGTCTGCGAAAGCGAAAAAGGGCCGTGCCGACGCCAAATGCGCTGCCTGAGCCGCTCGTTCGCCGTTTTGCGGAAGATTTCGCGCGGCTGACGGATGCGGGGACGGATGATCGCATCGGCATTGCAGTGTCGGGCGGGCCGGATAGCGTTGCATTGCTGCTACTGGCAGCGGCGGCATTTCCGGGGCGTATCGAAGCCGCGACGGTCGATCATGGCTTGCGCCCCGCCGCTACCGATGAAGCGAAATTTGTGGCCGAACTCTGCGCCGCTCGCGGCATCGCCCACAGCACTTTAACACTCGAAGGTCTGCCCGCGGGTAACATTTCCGCCCAAGCCCGCACGGCGCGCTACGCCGCACTCGGCAAATGGATAGACGCGCAGCGTATCGACTGGCTGCTCACCGCCCACCATGCCGATGACCAGCGCGAAACCATACTCATGCGGCTCAACCGGGGGTCGGGCGTCTCGGGCCTATCCAGTGTGCGTGCAATTCAGGGGCGGATCGTGCGACCGCTGCTTGGCTGGCGGCGCGCCGAACTGGTCGCGCTGGTGGCTGAATCCGGCATTATTCCCGTCGATGATCCGAGCAACCGCGACAACCGCTATGACCGCGCGCGGATTCGCAAAGCACTCGCCTCGACCGATTTGCTCGATCCGCTCGCCGTGGTTGCCAGCACGACCGCGCTTGCCGACGCCGATGATGCCATCGAATGGTCCGTCGATGCGCTTGAACGCGACCATGTCACCGAACGCAACGGTGTTGTGTCGTTTGCGTCCAACGCAGCGGACTTTCCCGCCGAATACTGCCGTCGCATCGTCGTTCGATGCCTGCGCCGCGTCGATCCGGCCTGTAAACCGCGCGGGGACGCGCTGACGCGATTGATGGAGGCGCTTGCGAAAGGCGGCGTCGCAACCCTCGGCAATGTGGTCGTGCACGGTGGCGGATCATGGCATTTCAGCCCCGCGCCACCGCGGCGCCTGACCACTTCGCAATGAATCTGCATTCCGTTCCATTGTCATTAAGGTAATTCGCCTTATTTATGGAGTCAGAAGCGAGGCAGATATGAACGACGACAAGACGCCGAACGGCAATCCGTGGATGAAAAGCCTGTTGATCTGGGTCGGCATTCTTGCCGCACTCGCGGTGTTTGTATCGGTGTTCGACGGTCGCAAAGCCAGCCCGGCGGCGGGCAACGGCATGGCCTATTCGGAATTCATCGCAAAAGTCGACGAAGGTTCGGTCAAGGACGTCAAGATTGCGGGCGAAATCGTCTCGGGCACGATGTCGAATGGCGAGGCTTTCCGTACCTATCGCCCCAATGATCCGCAGCTGATCGAGCGGCTGACCAAGGCGAATGTCAAATTCTCGGCAGAGCCCGAGGAAACCGCGTCGATCTGGATGCTGCTCCTTTATCAAGCGCTGCCTTTTGTCCTGATGATCGGCCTTGCCGTCTTCGTGATGCGCCAGATGCAGAAAAACGCCGGTGGCGGCGCAATGGGCTTCGGCAAATCGCGCGCCAAGATGCTCACTGCCAAAGAAGGTAAGGTCACGTTTGCCGATGTCGCTGGTATCGACGAAGCGCGTGAAGAGCTTCAGGAAATTGTCGATTTCCTGAAAGACCCGACCAAGTTCGCACGCCTCGGCGGCAAGATTCCCAAGGGCGCGCTGCTGGTCGGCTCGCCCGGCACCGGCAAGACGCTGCTCGCCCGCGCAATCGCGGGTGAAGCAGGCGTGCCGTTCTTCACCATTTCGGGTTCGGACTTTGTTGAAATGTTTGTCGGCGTCGGCGCGAGCCGTGTCCGCGACATGTTCACCGAAGCCAAGAAGAATGCGCCGTGCATCGTCTTCATCGACGAAATCGACGCGGTTGGTCGCCATCGTGGTGCAGGGCTGGGCAACGGCAATGACGAGCGCGAACAGACGCTGAACCAGCTGCTTGTCGAAATGGACGGCTTCGAAGCGAACGAAGGCATCATCATTGTTGCCGCGACCAACCGTCCCGACGTGCTCGACCCTGCGCTGCTGCGTCCGGGCCGGTTCGACCGTCAGGTGGTCGTCTCGCGTCCCGACATCGAAGGCCGCGAGAAAATTCTCGAAGTCCATGTCAAGAAAATCCCGCTTGCGCCCGATGTCGATCTGCGCACGATCGCGCGCGGCACCCCGGGATTCTCGGGTGCCGACCTCGCCAACCTCGCCAACGAAGCGGCGCTGCTGGCAGCGCGCAAGGGCAAGCGCCTTGTCGCGATGCTCGAGTTCGAAGAAGCCAAGGACAAGGTCATGATGGGGGCCGAACGGCGATCCATGGTCATGACCGAGGACGAGAAGAAAGCGACCGCCTATCACGAAGCCGGTCATGCGCTTGTTTCGCTCCACGTTCCGCATTGCGATCCGTTGCACAAAGTGACGATCATCCCGCGTGGCCGTGCGCTGGGCGTCACATGGAACCTGCCCGAACGTGATCGCTTTAGCATGAACATGAAGCAGATGAAGGCGCGGCTTGCCCTCGCTTTCGGTGGCCGGATTGCCGAACAGCTAATCTATGGCAATGACGAGCTCAACACCGGCGCGTCGAACGACATTCAGCAGGCAACCGACATGGCACGTTCGATGGTCATGGAATATGGCATGAGCGCAAAGCTCGGTTGGCTGCGTTACCGAGACAATCAGGACGAGGTTTTCCTTGGCCACAGTGTCGCGCGGTCGCAGAATGTGTCCGA
>JANOZQ010000074.1:0-3076 GCA_031429555.1 Sphingomonas sp.
TCATCGACATGATCGGGTCAAAAGATAAACAAGCAGTCGTCCTGAAAGGCGGCCATGTCAGTCTGGTCGCGGGGGCCAATGCCGTGCGTCGGCTGTGGCCGCAGATTGACCAGTGGCTCGGAGAAAAAAGCCTGTGAAAACGTTGCGTATTGACGGGAAAACAATTGAAATCCGCGCTTTCGGGCGTGGCGATGGTGTTGCGGTTGGCGCATTTGCCGCAGCGCTTCCCGCGCACGACTTACTGTTCCTGAGTCGAGATATCCAGCACGCGCGCGTGATCGAGGCGTGGCAGCAAGCCATTGCTGACGGCGAGATTGAAAGCCTGATTGCGCTCGACGGTGATGCGGTCGTCGCGACCAGTGCCATCGTCCGCGACCCGCTCAGCTGGTCGCCGCATGTCGCCGAAATCCGCTTGCTTGTTGCCCCGTCGATGCGCGGGCATGGCCTTGGCCGCTTGCTGCTCGGCGAAAGCATCCGCATTGCCGGCGAGCGCGGTGCCATCAAACTTATCGCACGGATGACGCCCGACCAGCGCGGATCGATTACGCTGTTCGAGGAAAACGGTTTTCGCGGCGAAGCCATGCTGCGCGATCATGTCCGTGACCGTGACGGCAAGGTTTTTGATCTGGCGATCCTGTCGCTCGATCTGCGCCGTGCTGACGGCGTGCACGCGTCGTGGGGGCTGGACGCCGAAAAGTGACAATTTAACTGGACAGAAGCAACCTTTCGGGCAGGATGCAGTTCGGACTTGGGCACATTAGCGATCCGGGCCGCGTCGTGGAGAGTTTTTATATGGCAAGTCAGTTACATAGCACACCCAAGCCACCGTCGCCCCTGCTTGCGCTAACCGAATTACCGCGTGCGATTGCCGAGTTTAGCGCGATCCCGCTGGCCGCACCACTGCTCCTCATGGCCCCACGCGGCGATGGCCATCCCGTGCTCGTTCTTCCCGGATTTACGACGACCGACCGTTCGACGACGGTGTTGCGCCGCTATCTAAGCCGGCTTGGGTATGACGCGCATGCGTGGGAACTGGGCCGCAATCTCGGACCCCGCGCCATCGGACGTCAGGGTGAAAAACTTATTGCCCGTCTCGAGGAAATCCATGCCGCGACCGGTAAAACAGTGTCGCTTGTCGGATGGAGCCTTGGTGGCATCCTCGCGCGCCAGCTTTCACGTCGCCGCCCTGATCTGGTGCGCCAGATCGTAACGCTTGGTTCGCCCTTTGCCGGCGATCCGCGCTCGACCAATGTCTGGCGCCTCTACGAAATGATGTCGGGTCAGCGGATGAAAGACCCCGATACGCAGGCACAGCTTCATGAAAGTTTCGAAGCCCCACCCGTCCCATCAACGGCCATTTTTTCGAAATACGATGGCATTGTTGCGTGGCAGAGCTGCATCGAGCCAAAGTCGGCAACGACGGACAATATCGAAGTGCCCGGCAGCCATTGCGGCCTCGGCGTCAATCCCGTGGTCCTCTATGCTGTCGCCGATCGACTCGCACAGGCCGAGGGGGATTGGAAACCGTTCGACCGCCGTGGGCTTCGGGTGTTCCTCTACCCCTCGTCAGGGCATGTGCATTAGTCTTTTTTGGGACGCCACGCCGCCATCGTGTCACGCCCGAATTGCGCGATCATATCACCGACCTCGCGGACGTGCGTCATCGACCGAGCGCCCTGTTCCTTAACAAAATCAGCCTGAATCTTCGCCAGATCCTGCACCGATTTTACGCTGGCAGCAGACCGCATGGCCGCAAACGCCGCGCGGGTGTTTTCCTCGGCATGGTCAATCACTTTGCTGTTCAGCGCGGCTGCGTTGGACGCCGCCTTTTCGGTTGCTTCCTTGATTGATTTGCCCGCCTTCTTGACAGTGTCGGCGGCTTTCTCGGTCATTTTTTCGGTCTTTGCCATCATGCTTTCTCCTTGATTTTTTTGGGTTTCGAAACTTTCGGTGCTGGCCTCGCCGGTGCCTCTGCGGCCGCCAACAGTTCGGCAAATGATGCCTGCAACGCATCAGCATAAGCTGACGGATCGGGCATCATATCGCGGTCACACGTGAAGCTGATCGCGATTTCATCGACGTAGGAATAGATCGTGTTGATCATCCCCATCGAATCAAAAATCGGCCCAAGCCCGAACATCTTGACCATCTTCGCGCCGCAGAAGTACAGCGGCACGCGGCTGCCCGGCACATTGGTTGCGACCACATTGAACACAGGGGCCATCGCATTCGCAACGCCCAGCCGCGTGTAGAGCCGCGCGCCCAATCCGGCGAGGCCGCTTGGGATCAGCTGCGAATAATCAGTCAGTGTCCGCGCGCCGACTGCATTGGTCAGCCCCTTTGAATTGACCGTATCCAGATGGATATGCGCCAGCCGTTCGAGCGGATCATCGATGTGCGTGCCCAGACTAACGACCATCGCCGAAACAAGATTGCCGAGCGCTGCCTTCTCGCCTTCCTGCCGCACCGAAATCGGGGCCATTGCCGTCAGGCTCAGGTCTGGCAACTCGTCCTTGTCGACAAGATACTTCCGCAGTCCCCCACCTATAATCGCCAGGATCGCGTCATTGACAGTCGCCCCCGGCACGGAGTCCTTGATCGCCCGAACCCCCGCCAGTGGAAACGCGGCCGCATCGAAAACGCGGTGCGACGACACTTTGGCATTGAACCGTGTCTTCGGCGGCGTCCGCGCCCCTGCAATCGACAAATCGCCCTTGCTGATTTCCGCCGCCAGCCGAGCAATGCCCGGCACGGACCGCACCACTGTCTCAAGATATTTTTGAGGTTGGCGCAGCGCGTTGAAATATCCGCTGATAATCAGCTCGCCGATCCCCGGTTTGACCTCGGGTTTCCACTCTTCTTCCGGATAACGGTTCGATTTATCCGCCGACAGGTCATGGACGGCTGCCGACATTTCCACACCCGACATCCCGTCAATCGCGGCATGATGCACCTTCGACACGAGTGCAAAGCATCCCTTTGGGATACCCTCGATATTGTCGAGCCCTTCGACAATAATGAATTCCCACAATGGCTTGGTCAGGTCCATCGGTCGCGAATGCAGCCGCGCGACCTG
>JANOZQ010000075.1:0-3172 GCA_031429555.1 Sphingomonas sp.
GCAACCATCTGTGCAATTGTCGCTTCGAACATCGCGATGATCGACGAGGCGACCAGCGCCGTCACCAGATTGGCAAGCAGCCAGCGGACGCGGCCTTTGTAACTTTCAAAAATCGGCTGGTTGATGTCGCCGTCGCCCGCGCCCGACAGTTTGAGGATGTCTTCGCCCGCTTCCTGCTGGATGACGTGGACGATGTCATCGACAGTGATCATGCCGACAAGTCGACCGCTATCGTCAACAACCGCCGCCGAAATCAGGGCATATTTCTGGAAACGCAGCGCAACTTCTTCCTGATCCATGTCGACCGGGATCAGCGTCTGTTCGCGCTTCATGACATCGGCGAGCGGGATACTCCGCGGCGTCCGCAATATCCACGACAATTGGCATGTGCCGATTGGGCGGTGCTGCGGATCGACGATGAAAATTTCCCAGAAATCGGTGGTCAGATCGGGATTGTCGCGCAGGTAATCTATCACCTGGCCAACTGTCATATGTTCGGGCACCGCAATCAGCTCGCGCTGCATCAGGCGCCCGGCGGACTCCTCGGGGAAGGCGAGCGCGGCTTCAATCGCGGCCCGGTCATCGGGGTCGAGCGCGCGGAGGACAGCAGCCTGATCGGCGTCGTCCATATCCTCGATTATGGCAACCGCATCATCGGTATCGAGTTCGGACGCAATGTCGGCGACTTGGGTTGCGGTGAGCGCATCGACCAGTTCTTCGCGAACATGGTCATTCATTTCCGAAAGGACATCGCCGTCGAGTAAATCTGCGAGCGCCGCCGCGAGCGCCCCGCGCCGGTCCGACGGTGTCAGCTCGAAAAGGTCGGCGATGTCGGCCGGATGCAGCGGCGAGACAAGATCGCGCGCGCCCTGATCATCGCCATCCTCGACCCGCGCCAGCACGTCGCGAACAAATTCGGGACGCAGCCGGTCGTCCTCGTCAAGCTGCGTTTCGGGAGCCGTGTCAGTGTGGAGGTCGGTTTCGCTCACGATGTCGTCCTCCTTTTTGCTGGCGGGGCGGGCGTGATATCGCAGTCGGTTTTCTTGGGCGTCAGGTCAAGCAGCGGATGATGTTCGTTTACCAACGCGAAAGGCATCGATGCTATGCCGCGCGAATGGACACGCCTTATATCTATACCTTGTCCGGTCGCCGACCGATGACGCTGTTCGGGCTGGCGGCATCGTTGGCGTTTGTCGCACTTGGCTGGTCCTATGGCGCGCCTTGGTATGCGTTGGCACCGGCGCTGCTTATCGTACCGATTATGCTGACGACGATTATCCAGAACCCGGTTTACGGGATACGGATCGACCGACACGCAATGGAAATTGACCGGAATGGTGAGGTCAAGCGCATCCTGCTGACCGCGATTGATTACATCAAAATCACGACATGGAGCGAGAGCAGCGACACGACGATCCATCTGAAAGACGGCAACTTGCACCAGATTCCACAGATGACGCGCCCGCCGATCGCGAAATTCCGCGAAGTTCTAGCTGAACATCGCGTCGCGGTGACGAACGCCTAGTCGCCCTCGCCCGGCTCGGGCGAAAAGAATTTCTCGAACTTGTCGGCCATGCCTTTGTGATCGTCGGCATCGGCGGGGGCTTCGCGGCTGCGCGTGATGTTGGGCCATTGCGCCGAGAATGTGTTGTTAAGCTCGAGCCACTGTTCCTGCCCGCTTTCGGTATCGGGCAGGATCGCTTCGGCGGGGCATTCGGGTTCACAAACACCGCAATCGATACACTCGCTTGGGTTGATGACGAGCATATTCTCGCCTTCATAGAAGCAGTCGACCGGGCAAACCTCGACACAGTCCATATATTTGCACTTGATGCAGGCTTCAGTGACGACGTAGGTCATTGGGCTTCGGCGCTCCACGGTTCGGTTCGGGGAGAATCGTTAGGATTGCGGGGGCGTGCCGTCAACTGCCTGCGGACCAGCCTTCGAGGGCGGCGAACGCAGGTGATGTGGGCTTGACGGGCTCGGGGCGGGCACGCGGGCGGCTCCGCCATGTCCACTGACCTTCAGAGCCGCTACGGAAACCGCAGGCGCGCAAGATCGCGGTGAACGTCGTAGGATCAATGCCGAAGGAGGTCGCCAGCGCGGGATCGGGGATGAAAGCGGCACTGGCCTTGCGTTTGTCATGCAGCGCGCGCGCGACGCGCTCGACAAGGTCGATGCGCACGTGTTTGGTGCCGAATGCGCGGTAGCCTGGGATTGGGCCGGTCAGCGCGGTCACCGTTGTCCCGGGTGGCGGTAGCGTCGGGCAGAAGGACTTGCGTTGCACCGCCGTCAATATGGCAATCAGCCGCAGCGCATCGGGCTTCAACAAGCGGGGGTCGTAAATGTCGAGTGTGCCGACTGTGAGCCCAGCCTGCCGCAGGATGCGCCGGTCATCGGCATCGAGTGTGGCTAGCGCCGCGTCTACATCGTGCCGTTCGGCAAAGCCTCCATTTGCCGCCAAAGGGGCGAGCAAGGCGCGGACGCGGGCTGGCGTGAACAGGTCGGTCGCGGACTCGGTCATCGCCAAAAGTGGCGCGAGCGAGCGGGCCATCGTGACGGCAAACCAGCCTTCGATGCGGGCGATCACCTGGTCACGGTCGGTGGCATTCAGCGTATCGAGTGCGGCGTCGGGGCGTAAACGTGGTTCGACCAACGACCGGCCAGTTGTGAGGCGTGCGACAACATGCCCCTCCCATGTGATGACAAGCGCGTCTTGATTGATCACGAACGCCGTATCGGGAGCCGCGACGAGTGATGCGGCACGGCGGGCACGTTCCCGGGGCAGGCGCCGATCTGCTGCAGCGAGCAATCGCTTGCGATCTCCGGTCCGCGCGGCTGGGTCGACAGTAAAAGCAAAACCGTCGAGGCGACCGATGAATTCGCCCTCGACCAATACGCTGCCATCATCGGTAACCACAACATCGAGCAACGCCGGATCATTCCCGATCTCGCGCATAAGCACGGCGGTGCGGCGGTCGACGAAGCGCTCGGTCAGGCGGGCGTGGAGCGCGTCGGAGAGCTTCTCCTCAAGTGCTTGGGCACGGGCGGACCAGTGGGTTGGGTCTTCGAGCCAGTCAGGCCGCTGGGCGATGTAGGACCAAGTGCGGACCGCCGCGATGCGCCCGCCCAGCGTATCAATGTCGCCTTCGACGCGGTCGAGGCGGGCAAG
>JANOZQ010000076.1:0-2688 GCA_031429555.1 Sphingomonas sp.
CCGGTCCACCCGTCGCGACGCAGGAAAAAGCTGCCGACTTCGCCCAAACGCGCAGGTGTTGAGATCTTTGCGGTCCGGCTATCCCAATAGAATGCCAGCTGCTGGACATTGCGTCCTTTCAGCCATTCCGATGCCGTTTCGAACTGATAACGATAGCGAAAGTCATTGTGCGGTTTTGCAAGGTCGTCTTGCCAGTTCGATGCCGTGAAAAACACTGTCAGGCCAATGACCATCGGCAACACCTGTCGAAAATGCGGCTGGATGCGAACCAGCATTGTTGCAATGCCAAACACCAGCGCGGGCACGAAGGGGATGAGATAGCGCGGCGTAAAACTCGGGCGCACCATCGCGATGCCAAGCACGACGATGCAAGCAAGCAAGGCGCTGCCCACCAGAAGTTGTTCACCGGTCGGCGGTCGGCGCGCAGAAATCGCTTTAAATTGCTGCCAGACGAAAGCACCGGCCATCATCCACAACAGGACCAAAGCCTGAATCCCGCCCCATGTCGCTTGCCAGAACGGCATGCTGAAAATCTGATCGACAGTCAGTGTTGGATACCATGCGACCCCCGGTACGGCGAACGTCAGCAGAAACGGAATATGGATAACCATCCACCCCACGACAGGTATAAAGACAAGCATCGTCGGCCATGTCCGCCGAAATTCGCGGTGCCGGACAGCGAGATAGGCCAGCCCCTGAAGACCGCCGATCACGAGCGCATGATAATGCGTCAAGACCAGAACAGCTGTCACGGTGGCCCAAAGCAGCGCATGACGGTGGCCGCCAATGTCGATCAATCTGATAAACGCGATTACCTGAACCGTCGCGAGCAGAAGGATCAAGGGATAGGATCGCGCTTCGCTGGCATAATAGCCTGCTGCAGGCCACAAGATCAAAAGCGCAGCCCAGGTCCAGCGGACCTCGCGCTGCCCATGTTCCCAGCGCAGAATGACAAGCACACTTATCCCCAGAAAAATCAGTCCTGGCAGACGGAGCGCAATATTGCTGGCGCCAAAAAGCTGGGTCCATGCCCAGATGAAGCAGTAGTAAACCGGGCCGCCCACTTCGTGAAGGCACCAGTCAATCAGCGCCGTGACATTGGGCGCGAAGGCGATTGCGCCGGTAAAGCTTTCGTCGAGCCAAAGCGGGGCCAGCCAGCCCGGAAAAACAACTCGGGCAAAACCGAGTGATAAAGCAATACCTACGAGAAACGCCGTCAGATCAACTGTTATCGACTCTGCTGAACGGACCGCACGCGTGGATGTCGCAATGTCGCTCAATCGTTCAACCTCCCGCACAAAACCGGTATAGCGTGGGCAAATTAACCATAGGTAAAATCGCGGACCTTCTGCTTTCTGAAAGCTGACAATGCCGTTTCGAAGGCATTCAGTCCGACTCGCGTAATCACGTTGTTGTCCTTGATGGACACGCAAAGGAGTATGACATGCGTAACCTAATCGTAGCCGGCCTTATGGCGACATCGCTGCTCCCGGCGGCAGCACAGGCGCAATATATCGACCGCGGCGAAGCGCGTGAATTGCGACGCGACCGTGCCGACATCCGCGACGAACGTCGTGACCTGAACCGCGCTTATCGTTCGGGTGACAACCGCGACATCCGCGATGCCCGTCAGGAATATCGTGGCGCGCGGCAGGAATATCGCGAAGATCGCCGTGATGCCTATCGTGATGGCAACCGTAACTGGGGCCGCAATGACTGGCGCGGCTATCGCGAGACCAACCGCAACCTTTATCGCGGCGGCGGCTGGCGCTCGGACAACCGCTACCGGTCGTTCAACCCCGGCGTCCGCATTGGTGTCGGCTATTACAGCCCGCGCTATTATGTGAACGATTATGGTCGCTATCGCCTGCCGCGCCCCGGCTATAACCAGCGCTGGGTGCGCCATTATAACGACGTGCTGCTGATCGACATCCGCAGCGGCTATGTCGTTGACGTGATCCGCAATCTCTACTGGTAAGTAGAGTGACGGCCCGGTGACCAGACTCCCTGCTGGTTATCGGGCCGCTTGCCTTTGCATGAAATGTTTGCGGCATAACGCGACGTAGCGGTCATTACCGCCAATCTCGGTTTGTGCGCCGTCGCGCACCGCCTGCCCCCTCGCATCGACGCGCAGATTCATTGTTGCCTTGCGCCCGCATTCACAAATCGCTTTCAGCTCGACGAGATTGTCGGCAAGCCCAAGCAAGGCTGCTGATCCTTCAAAGAGTTCACCCCTGAAATCCGTGCGCAAGCCATAAGCCACCACGGGAATGCCATCCTCATCGGCAACCGCTGCCAGTTGAAGAACCTGCGCCCGCGTCAGAAACTGCGCCTCGTCGACCAGCACGCAATGCGGCTTGGGTCCGGCAGCAACGCAGGCCCGCAGATCAGTCGTCGCATCAAACGGCGTCGCCTTGGCATCAAGCCCGATCCGCGACGCGATCCGCCCGGCACCGGCACGGTCATCGACGGCGGCGGTAAACAGCATCGTTGCCATCCCCCGCTCCGCATAATTGAACGCGGCTTGAAGGAGTGTGGTCGATTTCCCCGCATTCATTGCGGCGTAATAGAAATAGAGTTTGGCCATCAGCCGGAATCAAGATCCTGCGCAACCTTTGGCGCGCGGAGCAGCGTGTCGATATGGCTGCCTTCGTCGAAACTCTCGTCGGAAAGGAACTTCAGCTTCGC
>JANOZQ010000077.1:0-5061 GCA_031429555.1 Sphingomonas sp.
ATCCGCCGCTTGCTGAGCGCGAGGCCATCGCCCGCCATCACGAGATTGAGCGCATCGCGGACGTTGTCGAAGTTATAGAGCGGCTCGCCCATGCCCATCATGACGATATTGGTGAGCAGCCGCCCGTCCTGCGACGACGGCCATTCGCCGAGGCTGTCGCGCGCCAGCATGACCTGCCCGACAATCTCGCCCGCCGTCAGGTTGCGCACCAGCCGCATCGTGCCGGTGTGGCAGAAGCGGCAATTGAGCGTGCAGCCGACTTGCGATGATACGCACAGCGTCCCCCGGTCGGCATCGGGGATGAAAACCATTTCATAATCCTGCGCATCGGGCGAGCGCAGCAGCCATTTGCGCGTGCCGTCGGTCGAGACCTGCGCCTCGACGACGTCGGGCCGCCCCACGACGAAATGCCCGGCGAGCCACGGGTGCATCGTCTTGGCAATGTCGGTCATCGCCGTGAACTCGGTGCTCCCGCGATTATACATCCAGTGCCAGAGCTGCTTCGACCGGAGCTTGGCCTGTTTCGGCTCCATGCCCTTGGTCAAAAGCGCGGCGCGGATGCCGTCCTTGGTCAGGCCGATCAGGTCGGTGCGGCCATCGTCGCGGACGACGGCATCGCGGGGGACAGGGACGGGATCGATATGGCCGGGGGATTGCATGAGGGCGTTCATGCGCCGTCACATAGGGACAAAGCCGCGAGCGCGCCACTTTAACCCCGCGCGCACCCCAGTGCCGCAGCATCCATCGCCGTCGCTGCGCCTTTAAGTGCGTAGGTTTCGGCAAAGCCTGCGCCCGTTGCCGCGCGGGTCGCGATGCTCATCGAGGGCGCGCTGCGCATCATCGCGACGATGGCGGCATCAACCCGAGGGTCGGGGGCCCAGACGTCGGCACCGCCCGCCACCATCGCAAAGCGCCGGTCGCCGATGGTCAGCGTGACGGGGGCGCTGGCGAGCTTTTCGCGACCCAGGCGAATATGCACTTGTCCGCGCACGCGCGCTTGTGGCCAGGTCGCGACGCTGGCGAAGGGTTTCCATTTACCGCCGCCGCCGCGCACCGGCTGGGCAATCGCATAACAGCGCGGGAAGCTGTCATCCTTAAAGGCACCCCAGCCATCAAAGGTGCCCAGTGACGTCCGCGCCGCCGATGCCGGATTGGCGAGAAGTATCAACGCCAGCACGAAACGCTTCATTCGTCGACGCCGCCCAGCTTCACCACGGTTTCCGCGCCATTGCCGACCATCACTAGCGTCCCTTGTGGCTGGCGCGGTGCAATCGGCGCCCCGAAACGCGGATCGACGGGCAACCCGAGCAGGAGCCCGCGCAGGATCGCGCTCGACATGCCGTGCATGATCACCAACCGGTCGCCGCGATCCCCGCGCGTATCGGCAATCCACGCGTTCAGCCGCACGGCAATCTCATCATACCACTCGCCACTGGGAGGCCGCACCGAAAACAACGATGCCTCGCGGTCCATGATCTCGCCCTGTTCGGCAATGATCTCGGCATAAGTCCGCCCGCCCCATGCGCCAACATCGATTTCTTGAAGCCGCGCGTCATGCGCTGCCTGATGCCAGTCCTCGCCGATATGCTCCGCGACAATCGCCAGAGTCTGCAGCGCACGGCCCGAGGGCGATGAATACATGCGCAGCGATTGTTTGGTGCCGAGATAGGTCGCGAGCGCCGCGCCCATGGCGTCGGCTTGCGCAAAGCCTGCGCGGGTCAGCGGGGTATCCTGCGCTGCGCCCTGCATCCGTCCAGCGGCATTGAATACGGTTTCTCCATGACGTGCGATGAAGATGCGGCCCTGTAATGTCATACGGGCGTTCCTTCCGCGACCCGCCCGCATTTTGCAACGCTTGCCCCGGCCTTAATTTCGCGCCATGACAAACGGGACTCAATAATGACTGACGACCGGGGGTTTTACCGCACCATGAAGGCGACAATCGAACGCGCGACACTCCTCAAAAGTCTGGGCCATGTCCAGTCGGTGGTCGAGCGGCGCAACACGATCCCGATCCTGTCGAATGTCTTGATCGAAGCGCTCGACGGCGGCGGGTTGCGGTTGATGGCGACCGATCTGGACTTGCAGATTTTGGAAACGGTGGACGCGCAAGTCGAACAGGCGGGCGCGACGACGATTTCGGCACACACTCTTTTCGACATTGCGCGTAAATTGCCCGAAGGCGCGCAAGTCTCGCTGGCTGCTGCCGAGGGCAAGATGGCCGTCAATGCCGGTCGTGCGCGGTTCAACCTGTCCACACTGCCGCGCGACGACTTCCCGGTGATTGCCGAAGGCGAACTGCCGACGAAGTTCGAGCTGCCCGCAGCCACGCTTCGCCAGATCATCGACAAAACACGCTTTGCGATCTCGACCGAGGAAACGCGTTACTATCTGAACGGCATTTTCCTGCATGTTGCAGACGATGCACTGAAAGCCGCCGCGACCGACGGCCACCGTCTGGCGCGCGTCACCGTAGCAAAGCCCGACGGTGCCGACGGGATGCCCGACATCATCGTGCCGCGCAAATGTGTCGCCGAACTGCGCAAGCTGCTCGATGAAGTTGACGGCACGGTTGAGGTCTCGCTCTCGGCGACCAAAATCCGCTTCGTGCTCGGCCATGCTGTGCTGACCTCGAAACTCATCGACGGCACGTTCCCCGATTATACCCGCGTCATTCCGACGGGCAACGACAAGATTCTGCGCATCGACCCCAAGAGCTTCATGCAAGGCGTCGACCGCGTTGCGACGATCGCATCGGAAAAAACCCGCGCCGTAAAAATGGCACTCGACAAGGACAAGATCACGCTCTCGGTCACCAGTCCTGAAAATGGCACGGCATCCGAAGAAGTGCCAGGCGACTATAGCGCGGACGGCTTCGAAATCGGCTTCAATGCGCGCTATCTGATGGACATCCTCGCGCAGGTCGAAGGCGACATGATCGAAGTGCATCTTGCCGACGCCGCAGCCCCGACGCTTTTGCGTGAAAACGACAAATCGGCGGCGCTCTATGTGCTGATGCCGATGCGGGTTTGATCCGTTAGGTCACCATCCCTATCAGCGTGTCCAACCTGTCCGCCTCCGCTGCTGGTTTATCTGTCCTGATCCGGTGTATTCGTGGAAACCGCATCGCGACGCCCGACTTGTGGCGTTTCGACAAATGCACTGAATCGAACGCGACTTCGAGGACCATACTCTTTTCGACTTCGCGCACGGGGCCGAATTTGGCGACGGTATTTTGACGAACGAATTTGTCGAGCATTTTGAGTTCCTCGTCGGTTATGCCCGAATAGGCTTTGCCGACGGGAAGCAATTCGCCCGCTTCGGTCCAGCAGCCGAAGGTATAGTCCGAATAAAAGGACGAACGCTTGCCCGAGCCGCGTTGCGCATACATCATCACGCAGTCGGCGGTCAGCGCATCGCGTTTCCATTTATACCACAGGCCAACGCGACGCCCGGTGACATAGGGGCTGTCGCGGCGTTTGAGCATGACGCCTTCGATGGCGGCATCGCGGGAACGGCTGCGTATTTCAGCCAATGCTTCGAAATCAGTGGCGTCGATAACCGCTGACAAATCAAAGCGGGCGGGATCGAAACGAGGCATTGCTGCCTCCAGTCGTTTGCGCCGTTCGGTCCACGGCAATGCGCGCAGGTCTTCGGGGCCCTCGAACAATATGTCATATACCCGCACGAACGCCGGATAATCGGCAAGCATCTTGGCGGACACAATTTTGCGTCCAAGCCGCTGTTGCAGCGCGTTGAAACTGGCGGCCTCACCCCCCTGAAATTCGCCTCTAACCAGCAATTCGCCATCGAACACACCGGGGACCGTCACAGCGGCGGCGATGTCGGGGAAGCTGCCCGTCACATCGTCGCCGGTGCGGCTGAACAGACGGGTCTGCCCCGCGACATGGACAATCTGGACCCGGATGCCGTCCCATTTCCATTCCGCTGCATAATCGGCGAGGTCCACGATTGTATTCTCGAGCGGGTGCGCGAGCATGAACGAACGGAACACTGGCGTGTCGGCGGCCGTCGGCTGTTCCGCGCGCCCTTCGGCCCATTCAAACAGCGCTGTGTAAGGCGGTGCGATACCGTGCCAGACTTCCTCGACCGCTTCGACATCAAGCGCGAACGCATTGGCGAGCGCCGTCTTTGCGAGTCGCGATGACACGCCCGCCCGAAGCGCTCCCATCGCCATTTTGAGCAGGGCAAAGCGTTCGTCCGAAGCCAGCCGGTCGAGATAGTCAGCGAGTACCGCCGGGGCATCGGCCCGCGACAAGCTGGCCAGCCGGTCAACAATCGCGCCAAGCGATAGATCGACCTCCCCGGACACTGGCCGTTCGGGCCACAGCAAAGCCACCGTCTCGGCACTGTCGCCGACATAGTCACGGCTCATCCGGTAAAGCACAGGATCGACGCGATCCTCGATCAAAGCGCGCATTAATGCCGGTTTCACGGCTGGCAAATCGAGTCCACCCGTCAATGCGGCTAGTGCCCAACCCCGGTCGGGGTCGGGCGTTGCGCGCAAATAGTCCCCGATCAACCGCAGCTTTGCGTTGCGGCTGCGCGTGTAAATCAGGCGGTCGAGAAGATCAGCAAAGGCGCGCATGATGCGCCGACATTAGCCGTTCTGCGCCGCCTCGAACAGGAACCATGCGCGCTGTTCGGCTTCGTCGGTCCAGTTGTCGATCACAGCCGATGTCGCATTATCCTTGGCGTCGTCAGCCAGGTCTTTTGCCGCGCGCAGGCTTTCGACCATCTTGAGATTGTCATCGCGCAGTTCAGCGAGCATCGCAGCAGCAGGCACAAAGTCACTATCGTTGTCCACAAGCGATTGGTGCCGCGAAATATCGCCGATCGAACGCAGGGTCACGTTGCCGGTTTTGCGAATACGCTCGGCAATCAGATCGGTCGCCAGCAGCATCTGCGCAGCTTGTTCGTCGAACATCAGGTGATAATCGCGGAAATGCGGACCGGTAACATGCCAATGGAAATTCTTGGTCTTGAAATAAAGCGCGTAGGTATCGGCCAAAATGCCGTTCAGGGCATCGGCAACGGTCG
>JANOZQ010000078.1:0-4034 GCA_031429555.1 Sphingomonas sp.
CGCCGCACGCCGATGCGATTCAAGCGCAAAGGCGTCCAGCATTTCGCGCGTGAAGCCATGCTTCTTGACCATCATTTCAGCACCGGTGAACTGGCTGAACATGATGCCGGGATATTTCGCCTCGAGCCGCGGCGACTTATAATTGCCCATGCCTTCTTTCATGTGGAGCATCATCGTCGAGCCCATCGGCACCCGCGTCATGCTTTCGACGCCGGCCGCAATGACAATGTCTTGCGTGCCCGACATCACCGCCTGCGCCGCAAATTGCATCGATTGCTGCGACGATCCGCATTGCCGGTCAATCGAGACCGCGGGGACAGTGTCGGGCAAATTGTTCGCGGCCAGCACGGCATTGCGGCCGACTTGCCCGGCCTGCTGCCCGCCCTGCATGACGCAGCCCATGATGACATCGTCAACCGCGGCGCCATCAATTCCCGTGCGCGCGACAATCGCGTCGAGCACCGATGCGGCCATATCGACGGGGTGCCAGCCGGCGAGTTTGCCGCCGCGTTTGCCACCGGCCGTGCGAACCGCATCGACGATATAGGCTTCTGCCATTTGCTTTCCTTTGACGTGAACGTAAACCCGAACTCACCAATTGCGCGTTCGGCTTGCAAGGGCAAGGCAGATTTGGAGAATGGTATGGATGTTTCGCAGGCCGTAGCGGCAAGACGGTCCGTACGCGGGTTTCTGGAGACGCCGGTCGATCTCGATCTGGTCCAGCGACTCGTGATCAAAGCATCGCAGGCGGCGTCCGGCGGAAATCTCCAGCCGTGGCATGTCGATATCGTTGCGGGCGACGCCATGAACCGGCTTAAGCAGACAATGATGGCGAAGCTGGCGGGCGCACCCGAAACCGCCGAATATGACATCTACCCAAAGGAACTCGTCGCTCCCTATCGCGACCGCCGTTTTGCCGTCGGCGAAGCGATGTATGCCCACATCGGCATCCCGCGCGACGACAAGATCGCACGTCGGATGTGGTTCGCGCGCAATTTCGCGTTCTTCGGCGCGCCGGTCGCGCTGTTCACAACGGTGGATCGGCGCATGGGCCCGCCGCAATGGAGTGACCTCGGCATGTTCCTGCAGACGTTCATGCTACTCGCAGTCGAGGCGGGCCTTGCGACCTGTGCGCAGGAATGTTGGGCGGTCTATCCTGAAACAGTGAAGGCGTTCCTCGGCACGCCAGACGAACGGATGCTTTTTTGCGGCATGGCTATTGGTTACGAAGACCAGTCCGAGCTCGCCAACGCGCTTCGCACCGAGCGCGCCGATCCGGCGGAATGGCTCCGCATCGTCGCCTAGCGCACGATTGGCCGCATCACTTTCGCCAATGCCATTCTGGCCACCGTCCGCCCGACTTGCTCGCCCGCTTCGTTGGCCGAGCGATAGTGCACGCCGCCCAATATCCGCGAGAACGAAACTTCGCGGACCCATTCGTCCCAACTGGGCAATACTTGCACGGCGGCACCCGGAATCGAACGTGAACTGACCCGCACACCACCGGGCGGCGCAGCACCGGTTTCGGCCTTCATCACTTCGGCAACGGTGGCGGCATACGTGCAATGCCCGCAGGGATATTCGGGATGGTTCGGCGTTGCGATCAGCGGCACCCATGCGGGGTCAGAGGCGGTTGCGGGATTGCCATCGTCTTCGGCATTGCGGATCGCCGTCACCGGGCGCCAGAAGTTATAATGCAGCTTCGCTTCAATCGTGGCCATATACGAATCGTCCGACGCCATGCCGACGAGCGCGAACATCCGCGCGTTCTGAACCAGCGAACGGCCCGGCGCATCGGCGACGAGACGAAGTGACGGCATCATGTCAGGGGTGATGCGGTATCGCGCCATCAGCGACTGTTGCGGCGCGCGGGCCGTGCTGTTGCGCCCGCCGAGCATTTTGACTTCGTTGAAATCCTTTGCCCAGCGTTCGCTGGACAGCGAAGGCGGCGGGCCGGGGCGGACAGCATCGGCGCGCGGCAGCACCCACGGCTTGAACGCCGTGCTGAACGGCTCGAACACCGGTAGTGCCGTCGCGATATAGACGCCGGGGGTGGTGCGCGGGCGATATTGCTGCTGCACGATTGCGGGGTCTATGCCGCCCGATGCCAGCGCCAGTTTTGCAGCGGCCTCCCCAATCAAGCGCCCCGCTTCGCGCGCCGTGGCGTCGGTAACCGCATTCATCGCGATACGGTAGCTGTCGTCGATCCCCGGCTTTTGCACAGGATATTTCGCGATCAGCACCTGGTAGGCAGCGGTCACAGCAGCGGCCTCGGGCGATGCGCCGGGATCGCCTTTTGCCAGTCCGAGATAGCTTTCGTAGCGCCGGTCGATCGCGTTGGTCGCTTCGAACATTGCTATCGCTACTTGTGTCGAAGTACGCTCCTGATCAGGACTGCGCGCCGTTCCAGGTGCCAGCGGAATCGAAGCCCCGATACCGTCGGCATAGCCCATCCACTCGCAGATCGTGTCGGCTGATGCCGTGACAGGTGCTAAAATGAACGCGAAAGCGCTCGCGACGATCAATGCTTTCGTGCGTCGCATCTTCATTCTCCCCGATAGTCGCCTACTCTTAGGGTAGAGCACATCGACCGTCTTGGACAGAACCGACATGACGTGACGGGATCAGAGTTTACGCCCGATCAGTTCCTTCATGATCTCGTTCGTGCCCCCGAAAATGCGCGTCACGCGTGCGCCACGCCACATCTTCGCGATCGGATACTCGTTCATATACCCCGCGCCGCCGTGGAGCTGGAGGCATTTGTCCATCACTTCCCACTGGAATTCGGTGTGCCACAGCTTGGCCGCCGCCCCTTCTTCCGCGGTCAGTTCCTTTTTCAGATGGCGCGCAATCGCCCAGTCGAGGTGCGCCCAGCCGACTTGGAGCTTCGATTTCAGATCAGCGAGCGTGAACCGCGTGTTCTGGAAATCGATCACGGGTTTGCCGAACGCCTTGCGCTCGCGGACGAACGCGACGGTTTCGTCATAGGCCTTCTGCGCCGACGCCTGCGCACTGATCGCAATCGACAGGCGTTCCTGCGGCAATTCGCTCATCAGGTAGATGAAACCCTTGCCTTCCTCGCCGAGACAATTGGTCATCGGCACGCGGACGTCTTCGAAGAACAGCTCGCTGGTGTCCGCCGCGTCCATCCCGATCTTGTCGAGATTGCGCCCGCGCTTGAAGCCCTCGCGGTCGGCCTCGACGAGGATGATCGACACGCCTTTCCACGCAGGCTCAACTTCGGTGTCGGTCTTGCAGCAGACAAGGATCAAGTCGGCATTCTGGCCGTTGGTGATATAGGTTTTGCTGCCGTTGATGACGTAGTGGTTGCCATCCTTCTTGGCTGTCGTTCGGATGCTCTGAAGGTCCGAACCGACGCCGGGTTCGGTCATCGCAATCGCAGTAATAGTCTCGCCCGAAACGAGGCGCGGGAGCCAGTGCTTCTTCTGCTCCTCGCTGCCGTATGAGACGATATAATTGACGACGATATCGGACTGCAAGGAAAAGCCAAGCGAGGTGCCGCCATAAGCCACTTCCTCGTCGATGATCGCATTATAACCGAAGTCGAGGCCCAGCCCGCCATATTCCTCGGGCACCGTTGGGCACAGCATCCCGACAGCGCCCGCCTTGGGCCAGATTTCCTTTTCGATGATCCCGGCTTCGTCCCACCGCTCGATATGCGGGACGACTTCAGCCTTGATGAAGCTGCGCACGGAGTCGCGAAAGGCTTCATGGTCTTCGTTATAGGCAGTGCGTCCGGCGACATCGAGCGTCATGGTGATATCCTCTGATTGTTGAGGTTACCAAAGCCACTGCTTTACGCGAACGTCAACCTGAATTGCGCAGCATGGGTCGGCGACCGTCGGACAAGGTTATCCCCGCCCGATCATCCGGTCGACAACGCCTTCGACCAGCGACAGCGGCACCCCGCCGGTCTGGATCACCGCATCGTTGAACATGCGCGGGTCAAACTTCGTTCCCATTGCCTTTTTGGCCTTGTTGCGCAGATCGACGAGGACATTGTGCCCCATTTT
>JANOZQ010000079.1:0-1979 GCA_031429555.1 Sphingomonas sp.
TTCGAGATCGACGAAATGATAATCCTTGCCGTCAACTTCGCCGGGCCGCATCGGGCGCGTGGTCGCCGAAACCGACATTTCGAGGCCAGTGTCCGACGCCAATAACTTGCGCGCGATCGTCGATTGACCCGCACCCGATGGCGATGAAAGAACGAAGAGAAGGCCACGGCGGGCAAGCGGGAAGCTGGCGGACATAGTCGCTCCTTCCCCAAAGTGACGCGCGCGTCAACCTGGACCGGTCATGTCCTTTGCAACAACCAGCCGGTCAAAGGTCGCGGCATCGACCAGCCCGAGCGCCAGTGCCGCATTGCGAAGTGTCAGTCCCTCATAGTGCGCATGTTTCGCAATCTTCGCAGCATTGTCATAGCCGATTTCGGGTGCAAGCGCGGTCACGAGCATCAGCGAGCGGTCAACCAGCTGGGCAATGCGTTCACGATTCGGCTCCAGCCCGTCGATGCAGCGTTCGGCGAAACTGCTCATTGCGGTCGACAGCAGATCAATCGAGCGCAGCACATTCGCCCCGATCATCGGCTTGAATACATTGAGTTCGAGATGCCCCTGCATCCCGCCGACGGTGATCGCCATGTGATTGCCGATGACTTGCGCGCAGACCATCGTCATCATTTCGCACTGCGTCGGGTTGACCTTCCCCGGCATGATCGAGCTGCCGGGTTCGTTTTCAGGGAGGTTAAGCTCGCCAATCCCAGCCCGCGGGCCGCTGCCGAGCAAACGGATGTCATTCGCGATTTTGGTGAGCGCGACTGCGAGAGTGTTGAGAGAACCCGAAAGCTGCACCAGAGCGTCGTTGGCGGCGAGCGCTGCAAAAGGATTTGGTGCCGGGCGAAAAGGCAAGTTGGTAAGCGCCGTAATCTCAGTCGCCATCGCCTCGCCAAAACCCTTGGGCGCATTCAACCCCGTCCCGACCGCCGTGCCGCCCTGCGCCAGTTCAAGGCAATCATCGATGGCAACATCAATTCGCGACTTGCCCGCGACGAGTTGCGCGACATAGCCCGAAAATTCCTGCCCCAGCGTCAGTGGCGTCGCGTCCTGCAAATGCGTCCGCCCGATCTTGACGATGTCGGTCCATGCGATTGCCTTTGACGAGAGGCTATTGCGCAGGATGTCGAGCGCACCGAGCAACGGGTTGTGGACCGCCAGCATCGCCGCGATGTGTAGCGCCGTCGGGAAGCTGTCATTCGACGACTGGCTCATGTTGACGTGATCATTGGGATGCACCGGCATTTTGCCGCCGCGTGTGCCGGTCAGTGCTTCGTTGGCAATCCCGGCGATGACTTCGTTGACGTTCATGTTGGTCTGCGTGCCGCTGCCGGTCTGCCAGATCACGAGCGGGAATTGGTCGTCATGCTTGCCCGCCGCCACCGCCGCCGCCGCCGCTTCGATGGCATCGGCGAGCTTGTCATCAAGCCCATGGGCCCTGTTCACCCGCGCCGCCGCCTGCTTTACAAGCGCGAGCGCATATATGATCTCGACCGGCATCCGCTCGCGGTCGCCAAATGGAAAATTCTCTATCGAACGCTGAGTTTGCGCGCCCCAATAAGCGGTGGCGGGAACCTCGATGGGCCCGAAACTGTCGGTTTCGGTGCGGGTCGCGGTCACTTTTTCCGTTTGAAATCCACCGCAACGACATTCGATCCGTCCTCGACGGGCTCGAACGGCGCATCATTACCCGCGACATCGTGAAGCGCAGGTTCCCCGCCATCGCCCGACACCTGGAATTGAAGCGCGAAGTTGACCGCCGGATCGACAAAGCCGGTGATCGCCGAAAAGGGAATGAACAGTCGTGCCGGAATACCGTTGAACGTCAGTCCGACTTCGAAAGCGACATCATGCACTTTCAGATCCCAAAACTTGTTCTGGAGCACGACAGTCATTTCATCGGGGAACCGCGCGATCAAATGCTGCGGAATATCGACGCCCGGCGCTGTCGTCTTGAACGTGATATAGAAATGATGGTCACC
>JANOZQ010000080.1:0-9059 GCA_031429555.1 Sphingomonas sp.
AGCTTCACCAATCAGGTGCTGGCGCAAATCGAATTGTGGACCAAGGGCGAGAATTACAAGAACGAAGTCTATGTCCTCCCCAAGCACCTCGACGAGAAAGTCGCGATGCTCCACCTCGAAAAGCTTGGCGTGAAACTGACCAAGCTGAGCGAAAAGCAGGCCGGTTACATCGGCGTGCCCACAAGCGGACCGTTCAAGCCCGATCATTATCGCTATTAAGCATTGATACGGGGGCGGGATGGGAAGTGGCTTCCAATCCTGCCCCCTATCCCTCTAAGGCAGCGGTAATGACTGGCTGCCCTTTTCCATGCTCACATTAACGACGACCCAAGCCACGATTGCGGGGGTCATTCTCGCGATCTGGCTATGCGCTGGCGCTTGGGCCGTCGTGACAGGCTTGCAGATGCGCAAACGCGCCGCGTTTGCTTCGGATCAGGCGGACCGGCTGGCAGCATTGCTCGAATCAGCGCCCGCCTTGGCGCTGGTCGTTCGTCCCGATGGTCGCGTCGAGGCGCAGGCCCGCTTGGCGGACTGGCTAGGCTTGCCCCGTGTTCCGACATTTATTGCCGATTTTGCTGGCAAGAATGCCGGACTAACGGAAACTGACGCCGCAACGCTGGTAGCAGAGGTTGCCGCTTCGCAGCGCACGGGCAAGGCGTTTGCGCTGTCGATGCGCGCGGTTGGATCGAACCGGACCTTGCTGCTGCGTGGCAGTCCAGTCGCAACAGGGTTCGGCGCGCGGGGATCGGTGATCGTCTGGGTATTCGATGCAACCGAAAGCCAGACCGAGATCGGTCGCCTCGGCAGCGAGGTCACGCGGCTTGGACGGGCGTTTGCGGCGCTCTCGCAGCTCATTGAGGCCGCGCCGATCCCGATGTGGCATCGCGGACCCGACTTGCTCCTTACGTTGGTCAACCGCGCCTATGTCGATGCGGTCGATGCAGTGGATGCCGACGATGTCATTGCGCGCGGCCTCGAACTAGTCGAACCCGGTACGGGCACCAGTCCGATTGCAGCGGCAGCGGCAGCCCGAGATGCCGGGGAACTACGAGCGCGCGATGTGCCCGCGACAATAAAGGGCCAGCGCCGCTCGATGCGTGTCGTTGATGTTCCCCTGGGTGAATCGGGCGTTGCTGGTTATGCGCTCGATAACGACGAGCTTGACCGCGCCAAGGCGGCGTTCCGGCGCTTCGCTGATACGCAGCGTGACACGCTTGACCGGCTTTCGGCTGGGGTCGCCCAGTTCGATGCGGACCGAACGCTAAGTTTCTGCAACCTGCCATTTCAGCGGATGTTCGGCATCAAGAGCGAGTGGATCGCCGACCGCCCCGAATTTGATCGTGTGCTCGAAAGAATGCGCGAAGCCGGGCGCGTTCCAGAGGCGCGCGATTTTCCGGCGTGGAAAGCCGAGCGGCGCAGCTGGTTTACCGCTGTGGGCGGCGCCGAAGAGGAAGCATGGCTGCTTCCGGGCGGTGCACACTTGCGCGTGCTTGCGCAACCATTGCCTGATGGCGGATTGCTGCTGGTGTTCGAGGACCGCACCGAACAGGTCCAACTGGCAAGTGCACGCGACACCCTGCTGCGGGTGCGCGAAGCGACATTCGACAATCTGTTCGAAGCCGTGGGTGTGTTCGCCTCCGATGGCCGGCTGCATCTGTGGAACAACAAATTCCGCGATGTCTGGGGCTTTGGCGATGAAATGCTTGCCTCCCATCCCCGCGTCGACACGCTGGCCGAAAATGCGGCGTCGCGACTGACCAACCCGAACCGAGCGGCGCTGATCCGCGATCTGGTGCGCGGAGCGACTGTCGAACGCAAATCGCGCGGCGGACGGGTGGCTTTCAAGGACGGGCGGCATTTCGAATTTGCAGCTGTCCCGCTGCCCGACGGCAATGCACTTTTTACCATGCTCGACATTACCGACAGCCGCCGCGTCGAACGCGTCCTGCGCGAGCGGGCCGAGGCGCTGGTGGCAGCGGACAAAGTCAAGACCGCTTTTGTGGCCAATATGAGCTATGAACTGCGCACACCGTTGACGTCGATCGGCGGTTTCGCCGAAATGCTCGATAAGGGGTATGCGGGCGATCTGAGCGAACCCGCGCAGGAATATGTCCGTGCGATCCTCGAATCAGTGGGCAGCCTTGGCAGCATGATCGACGAAGTGCTGCACACGACCGAGGATGCAGCGGGACTTGTCGGTGTTGATCGCGAAACAGTCGATCTCTTGCAGATCCTCGATAGCGTCGCCGCCGAACATGATGCTGCTGCGAAAGCCAAACATCAGGAATTTGTGACCAACTTCGAAGCCGGTGTCGGTCGGGTCGAGGGTGATTCAACGCGCCTTCGCGGCGCGATCAGTGCGTTGTTGAAAGCGGCGATTGCGACGACCCAGTCTGACGGTCGCATCCTGCTCCATGCCAGCGGAACGCCAGCGGGCGCGATGATTGTCGTTTCGGACAACGGCCCGGGCGAAGGCAGCGATGATGCGAACGATGTGCAGCTGACGGTCGAAGCGCATGGCGGGACGTTCACCCGCATGGCCGAAGCAGGGCAGGGAACTGCAACCAAAATCGAGCTGCCGCGCTGATGTTTCTTGCCGATGCAAGGGCAACCGAAGCGGCCGGTGCGATGCTCGGTGATTTGATTCAGTTGGGCGATATCGTCGCACTGTCCGGGCCTCTTGGTGCTGGAAAGTCATGTTTCACGCGCGGGCTGATCGGAGCGCTTGGGTTTGCTGGCGATGTCCCCTCGCCGACGTTCGGGATTGTCATTCCCTACGCGTCACCCGAGGTTCGTGTGCCGCTGTGGCATGTCGATCTATACCGGATCGACAATCCCCAACACATTGACGAGCTTGGATTGGACGACGCGCGCCGTGATGCGGCACTGGTGATCGAATGGCCCGAGCGGATGGGTCGTGCGTTGTGGTCCGACGCATTGCTGATCGAATTGAGCATCAATGGCGACGGTCGACGCTTGACAGGCAAAGTCCCGGCGTCATGGGAAGCCCGATGGCCGTACCGATGACTCCGCCCGATGCCGCACCCGATTTTTTGGCCCGCGCGGGCTGGGCCAGGGCCGAAATCCTGCCGCTTGCGGGGGATGCCTCATTCCGTCGTTACTTCCGGGTGATTGCACCCGGTCGACAGGCTGTCCTGATGGACGCTCCGCCGCCGCATGAAGACCCGCGACCGTTTATTGCGATTGCCAAACATTTGACTGGTCTGGGTTTTGCCGCGCCGACGATCCTTGCGAGCAATCTGGAACATGGTCTTGTTCTGCTTGAGGATTTTGGCGACGCGAGGATGCGCGAAGTCGTTGATGCAGCCCCCGAGAGCGAACAGCGCATTTATGCCGATGTCGTGGGTCTGCTGGCGCGGCTTCACCAGTCACCCGCCGCCGATTTGCCGCCTTATTCGCGCAAGGAACTGCATCGCGAGGCCGGTTTGTTCACCGAATGGTATTGCCCGGCCGTCGATCTTGATGTCGATGTTGTCGGATACCGGACGGCTTGGGATGCGGCGTTTGACCGTATCGACGGGCCCGTGGTCACTGTCCTGCGCGATTACCACGCCGAAAACATCATGCTGATTGAAGGGCGCAGCGGCGAGGACGCGCTCGGCTTGCTCGATTTTCAGGACGCCTTGGCCGGGCATCCGGCTTATGACCTTGTGTCGTTGCTTCAGGATGCACGGCGCGATGTTGCGCCCGAACTCGAAGCCGAAATGCGCGCGACCTATGCGGCGACGGCGAACCCTGGACCCGGATTTGACGCAGCCTATGCCATTCTCGGCGCGCAGCGGAATGCCAAAATCATCGGCATTTTTACGCGCCTTTGGAAGCGCGATGGCAAGGCGCGCTATCTGAGCTATCTGCCGCGCGTGTGGGCCTATCTCGAACGCGATCTAACCCATCCGGCGCTCGCCGAGATCGCCGCGTGGTTTGTTGCAAACATTCCCGACGAAAAGCGCGGATTGGCCTGGGAACAGGCATGACAGCCAAGCGACCCTTGTTCCTTAAACTGCCGAACAGCGTCAAAGTCCCGAAAACCGCGATGGTGATGGCAGCGGGACTTGGCAAGCGGATGCGCCCGCTGACCGCGACCAAGCCGAAACCGCTTGTCGCCGTAGCGGGCAAACCGCTCATCGATCATGCCTTGTCGCGGCTGGCAGCGGCGGGGGTCGAACGCGCGGTGGTCAATGTTCATTATCTCGCCGACGCAATGGAAGCGCACCTGAAGCGTAATCATCACGGTATGGAGATTTTGATTTCCGACGAGCGCGGGGTGCTGCTCGAAACCGGAGGCGGTCTAATCCGCGCGCTGCCGCTGATCGATGCCGATCCGTTCCTGCAAGTGAACAGTGATAACCTCTGGGTCAATGGCCCCGCCGATGCATTCACGCTGCTGGCCGAAAGGTGGGACGATGACCGGATGGATGCGCTGCTGTTGATGATACCGCAGGCGCGCGCGAATTGTCACAAGGGTCGCGGTGATTTTCATATGGATGCTATCGGTCGGTTAAGCCGCCGTAAGCCGGGCCGCATAGCGCCCTTCGTTTACACGGGCATCCAGATGCTGTCGAAGCGCCTTATCGTCGACCCACCTGCCGACATATTCTCGACCAATATATTCTGGGACCGCGCCATTGCCAGCGGGCGCGCCTATGGCGTTGTACATCAGGGCATGTGGTTCGACGTTGGCCATCCCGGCGCGATTGGCGAAGCGGAGGCGATCCTCGCTGATGGCTGAGCGGGGCGGGCCGAAAGTTTTCACGATTCCGGTCCACCGGAATTTTGCCGACGCCCTGGTCAATGGCTTGATGGCACAGTTCGGGCGTGACCGGATGATGCTGGCGCGGGGGATGGTCTTGCTGCCGAACAACCGCGCCGTCCGTGCCATTACTGATGCCTTCGTACGGCGCGCCGAGCCGGGACTGCTGTTGCCGCGACTGGTTGCCGTCGGCGACGTTGGCGGTGATGCGATGGGGATAGCGCTCGATCCAGCCGGGGGTGACGCCGTGCCCGCTGCGGTCGATCCGCTGGTGCGGCGGTTTGCGATGGCGCGGATGGTGCAGCAGGTGCGATCCGAGACCGGCGCGCGCGTCGATGCGGCGGAGGCGCTACGGCTTGCGACCGAACTGGCGGCAACGCTTGATACATTGCTCGCCGAAGACATTCCGGCCAAAGCGTTAACCGAACTCGAGGTCGGTAACGATTTGTCGATTCACTGGCAGAAGTCGCTCGACCTGATTGCCCTGCTGCTTGATCGCTGGCCCGACGAATTGAAGCGGTTGGGGCGGATCGATCTGGTCGAGCGGCGCAACATATTGCTGCGGCGACAAGCACGTGTGTGGCAGGACGTACCGCCGCCGGGATTTGTCGTGGCGGCAGGGATCACGACGTCGGCAAAGGCTGTTGCGGAACTGCTTCGCGCGGTGGCGCGGATGCCCAACGGGATGGTGATACTGCCGGGTGTCGATCTCGCCAGTCCTGACGAGGAATGGGATTCGATTGCCGAGACCGATATCGAAAGTCATCCTCAGCACCATCTGCGCATCCTGCTAGACCGGATGGATGTTGCGCGCAGCGATGTCGCGCGCTGGCGCTGGGGCGATGGCAAAGCGAGACAGGCCGTCCGCACGCGCGCCGTGTCGAATGCATTCGCACCGGCTTTTGCGACAAAGAAATGGAATGGTCTGCCCGCGCCGCAACGGAAATTGCCCGGCGTCCGCTTTGCAGAGTTTGCGACTCCCGCTGACGAAGCCCAGGGCATCGCGATCGCTTTGCGTGAAGCATTGGAGATGCCCGCGCGGACGGCGGCGCTGATCACCCCGGACCGGGCGCTGGCCGAGCGGGTTGTCGCCCATCTCAAGCGGTGGGGTGTTAATGCCGATGACTCCGGCGGACGACCGTTGAGCGTCACACCGGCAGGGACGTTAATCCTTGCTGTGGCGGGCGTTGCTGTCGACCGGTTTGCGCCGGTTGCGCTGCTGTCGCTCCTCAAGCACCCGCTGGTGATGGCGGGCGACGGGCGGCTTGACTGGTTGAAAAATGCCCGCAGCCTCGATCTGGCGCTGAGGGGTCCGCGTCCTGCGCCGGGACTGGCGGGACTGGCAGCTTATCTGGCGGGGGGCGATGATCGGACTCGCGGAAGACGTGCGGTCGCCGAAACCTGTTGGAACGATGTCGCGCCCTTGTTTGCGCCGCTGGAAGCGGCGTTTGCGGCTGCACAACCGACGCTTCCGGATTTGCTTGAGGCCGTGCGGGTGACCATCGAGGTGCTTGCCGGCGACGGAATTTGGCAAGGGGGGGCGGGGCGGGCAGCCTCCGAACTCTTCACCAATCTCGCGACGTCGGTGGGTGAGGGGCCGCTCGATTTCGACGCATCCGCACTGGTCCCGATGCTTGAACAATTGCTCGGAGAGATTGCCGTGCGGCCGCCACAAGGCGGCCATCCGCGCATTTCGATCTGGGGACTGCTTGAGGCGCGGTTGCAATCGGCGGACCTGCTGATCTGCGGTGCACTGAACGAAGGGGTGTGGCCGGCCAGCGCGACGCCCGATCCGTGGTTGGCACCCAAAGTAAGGATCGAGCTGGGACTGGGCGGACTCGACCGGCGTGTGGGGCTGGCCGCGCATGACCTTGCGACGGCGCTGGGCGGGCGCGAGGTTCTTCTGACTCGCGCCAAGCGTGATGCGCGGTCGCCGACGATTGCGTCGCGGTTCGTCTTGCGGCTCGAGGCGATGCTTGGCGGGATTGCAGCCGACGACCGGATTGTAGCTCTGGCGCAGGCGATTGATGCGCACGACGGCCCTGCGCTGCTTGCCACCCGACCGGCACCATCGCCGCCCCAAGCGACCCGTCCCAAGGTCATTTCGGTCACGGACGTGGATCGCCTGAAAGCCGACCCCTTCGCCTTTTATGCCAAGACGATGTTGCGGGTTTCAGCCCTTGACGATGTCGATGCCGAACCGACAGCGGCGTGGCGTGGCACGATGATCCACGATGTGTTCGACAAGTGGTTCAAGGAGGACAAGCTGCATCCCGACAAGCTTGTTGCGCGCGTTGCGGCTTTGTTTGATGATGCCGGTATGCACCCGGTGACCCGCGCACTGTGGCAACCACGACTTCGTGAAGCGATTGACTGGATCGCCGAGCAAGTTGCGGCGGATCAAGTGGCCGGTCGTGACGTGATCGAAAGTGAAATCAAAGGCGTTGTCGACTATGCCGGGGTCAAGTTAAAAGGTGTCGCGGACCGCATAGACCGTAGCGATAACGGCCTCGCCATTGTCGATTACAAGTCGGGCAAACCGCCGATACCGAAAGCCATCAAAGCTGGATTTTCGACGCAGCTCGGATTGCTCGGGTTGATTACGGAACGCGGCGGCTTTGCCGGCGTTGTGGGCACCCCGGTTGACTTTGAATATTGGTCGTTGACCAAAGACAAAGACAAGTTCGGCAAGAAAACAGCGCTGATGAGCGACGATGTGGTTGCAACAGCAGCATCTAATTTCAGTGATGCCGTCGCGCGCTGGCTGACCGGGGATGAACCCTTCACTGCCAAACTCAATCCCGCCTTCGCCCCCTACGCCGACTATGACCATCTAATGCGCCTCGCCGAATGGTATGGCCGTGAACGCTAAGAAGATTGAGCCCCATGCGGTCCTGAAGGCCGAGCAGCGCGATGCGTCGGACCCCGCAGGGCATGTTTGGCTGTCAGCATCGGCAGGCACCGGAAAAACATATGTGTTGTCCGCCCGCGTGTTGCGCCTGCTACTGCGCGGGGTGAAGCCCGATGCGATCCTGTGCCTGACATTTACGAAGGCCGGTGCCGCAGAGATGGCCGAGCGGGTGCATGCGCGGCTCGCCTATTGGGTGCAGATCAAGGACATCGAGTTATTTAAGGAACTCGAAGCGCTGGGCGAACCATCGGGTCCGGAACAGGTCGCCAAGGCGCGCACCTTGTTTGCAACAGTGCTTGAATCGCGCGGTGGCGGGCTGCGCATTATGACGATCCACGCATTTTGCCAGACGCTGCTCGCTGGGTTTCCATTGGAAGCAGGGATCGCGCCGGGCTTCCGACCGTTGGAAGGGCGCGAGGAAGCGGCGTTGGTCCAGACTGTGCTTTCCGAAGTCGTGATTGATGCCGAGCGCAATGGTGACCTGCGGTTTCTGCACGATCTGAAAGCGTTGAGCCTACGTCTGGGTGAGGCCGAGGCTGTCGGGTTCTTGAAACGTGCGGCTCGAGCGACCGAAGCACTTGAGGTATTGGGGTCGGGCATTGGTCCTGCTGTGCGGCGCGCAATGGAAGTGCCCGCTGATTATGATCCTGTGGACATCATCGCTGCTTGTGATGACGGTGCGTTTGACAAGCACGCCTTGCTCGAACTCTCCGCCATGTATGTCGGATGGGGGACCAAGACGGGTGACGCTGCCGTCGATGTGATTTCAGACTGGTTGCTTGGCAAGCCCGAAGACCGCGCGCGCGAGTTGGCGCGACTACAGCTTGTCTGGAAAACGCAGACGGGAGATTTTCGAAAGAACGGACCGAAAGATCCCGGCTTTCAGGGGTTGGTCGAACGGCTTGATACGTGGTGCGGGGCGCTTGTCGGCCTGGCGGCCCGCGCCGAACTGGCCGCCGACGTGACAGCAGCAGTTGGCGCAGCACAACGATATGCCCGCGCCTACGCTGACGCAAAGCGGTCACGCGGGCTCGTCGATTTCGATGACCAAATCCATTTGACCCGGCGATTGCTTGTCGAGCCGGGCATGGGCGATTGGATCCGCTATAAACTGGATCAGGCGACGGATCACATATTGGTCGATGAATCGCAGGACACCAATCGTGCGCAGTGGGACATTGTTGATGCGCTGGCCGACGAATTCTGGGCAGGTGACGGGGCCAAGGGTGACAAACTGCGCACGATCTTTACCGTCGGCGATTACAAACAAGCGATATACGGATTTCAGGGAACCGATCCCGAGCAATACAAGCGCGCAGGGCTCTCGTTTCAGCTGAAAGCAGAACGCGCCGGCCAGGACATGCGGGCGCTCTCGCT
>JANOZQ010000081.1:0-5696 GCA_031429555.1 Sphingomonas sp.
AGCGGCGCATAGCCCATGCGCATTCCGCGCGCTGCCGCCATCCCCTCGGGCTTGGTGATCAACACCGGCAGACCGCGCCAGCGATCTTGCGGATCGGCGGCCAATGTCAAAATCGCATCGACGGCACCCGTCTCGAGCAACTGCTCGCCGATCCGCGTCGTGATCCCGGTCCATTGTGCCCCGCGCAACGGCGCGGACAATCGCGCCCGCACCATCCGCCGGAATGGTCCGAAATGGATTTCGTCAACCCGCCCCTGATCCCGCGCGCGGCCATGAACCTTCGTCTCAAGCGCCGTGTAGTCCGGCTTGATAAACTGGCAGGCGGTGCCGCAACGCTTCGCTTTAACCGTTCGCGAAATCCCGCAATCCGTGCACAAGTCTCGCGGCACAGCGTCAGCGATTGGCGGTGCCCAAATTCCGGTCTTTTTGATCATGCCACGTTATGCACGGCTCGCGGCTTAAAAGTCGATGGTCGGGGAGACAGGATTCGAACCTGCGACCCTCTGGTCCCAAACCAGATGCGCTACCAGGCTGCGCCACTCCCCGGTGCGGTACGCGGCACGATTAGCGAAGCTAATTGTCCGACGCACAAACCCGGACGGCGCGTGACCACGCGACCGACGACGCGGCTTTGCCGCGACGGGTCTTATAAAGCAAGCAATGGTTTGAAAGAATTTTATCTGGGCGGACTTGGGCAAAGCCTACGTCGTCAGTCGGCACAAGTGCCGCTGGCCGCGCGCGCTGCGCAGTCGAAACGGCAAGAGCCATTTCGTCTCGCCAAGCGCGCGCTGGTGGGCCCGGCAGGAATCGAACCCGCAACCTAGCCGTTATGAGCGGCCGGCTCTACCGTTGAGCTACAGGCCCACTAGCGCGGCTTTGCGTTAGCCGCTCGGTGTTCCCGCTGGCAAGTCGGCATGCGCAAGCGCTCCGGGCAGGGTCAGCACAAACGCCGCCGCCGAAATCGATAAACGCCCACCAACGTCACGCGCCAGGCTTTCGATAAGCCGCAATGTAAAGCCAAGGCCCAGCAACGGTGCATCGGGATAAGGCGTTTCTGGATCATAGCCCGGATCTAGCAATACTGCATCACTGACGCCCGCCAGTGCAATCGGTCGCGCGACCGAGAGCAATGTTTGCCCCGATGCAGTTTCCGACAGGTCCACCGCGATCACTTCGCCTGCATTCGCAAGGCCAAGCGCCGCGCCGATCAAACGCGCCATCATCCTTTCAAGCACGGTTGGGCTGATCCCGGATACTTCGACGGCACCGTCACAGCGCACGGCAAGAGCGGTCTCGCGCGCCGCCATCGTCGGCTTCAGCCCCGCCTCGATCCGGGCCAGCATCGCGGCGGCATCGCTCGCTTGGTCGGGCGAAGCCAAGTCGCGCCGCACCCGAGCGGCGGCATCAAGATCATCGACCATCTCGAGCAACCGCTGCCCGTCCTGAACAATTGCCTGCGCCTGTTCACGATACGCCAGCGCCGCCGGACCCAGCAACTGCCGGTCAATCATCTCGGCAAAACCAAGAATGGCATTCAGCGGAGTCCGCAATTCGTGGATTAGTTGCCGCAGCGAATCAACCGGCAAACTCGTCCCGGCAAATCGCGCAATTGGCGCTGCTGTCTCATCAGGCCGCGGTCGCCGTGCTGATCCATGATAGCCTGCAAAACGGCCGTCGCGCGGATTGAACACCGGCGATCCCGAAATCAGCCAGTCACCGCCTGCCGAGCCAGTGCCCGCCACCAGCAACCGCGCATCACGGAACGGCGCGCGTCGCCGGAATGCCCCCGCCGCCTGCCCGTCGACGCCAAAGCCGCCCGCTTCCGCAATCTCGGCGACGCTCATCCCGATCAGCGCCTCGCGCGGCGCACCGACGATCCAGTCGAACAGGCCTTCGGGACTGGTCTCGAACGAAAAATCTTCAAGCGTTTGCGGCGCAATGTCGAGGCCGGGCGCGACACCGGCGCTTCCCAAGCGGAACGCCTCGATCCGCGCAACAAGGTCACGGATCTGTGCACTGGCATCGACGACCGCGCCGTCACCAGCGGGCAGAGCAAAGTCCGAAAGGCCATAGCTCGCCAGCCCCCGTACCGCCGCTTCGGGCAAATCACGGCGGTTGCGCAGCAACGCACGCGATGCAGGCGGTATCTGCGCGATAAGGCGCTGCCAGCTTGCCCCGTCCATCTTCGCGACAGATAGAACGGGGGCCGCAACCACCGGCTCGTCAATCCCGAACAGCGCGACGGCATCGGTATCGCTGGCCCGTGCCGCCAGCTGTGTCGCGGCCAGTCGTCGTTGCTCCACCGGCACCGACGCCCGCAATGCCGCAATTCGTCCGAACACAGCTTCACGCACAGGCGCGCTCAGGTCACCCTTTGCCTGCACGACAAGATCAACAAGTTGCCGCCACTGCGCCGTCCGTGCGTTCGCATCGTCCCCGTCATAGGAAAGCGCGGTTGCAAGCATCGAATCGTAACGCACATTGTCCCCGAGACTGCGGGCCAAGCCACTGCATGCAGCTGTCCGTTAACACTTTCGTTACGCTGTGATGTGCCCTCCGCCAAGCGCCCGTTTTGGGACGTTGCAATCTGGCACAATTGCATTCATCCGCAATTTTATTATAGTCGGACGCAAGGATAAAACGGGATAATGCGCAACATGACTGCTGAGCTTTTTGATTCAGTCGACCGGCGTATATTGTCCGAATTGCAAGCCGATGGCCGGATGACCAATGTCGAACTAGCGACGCGCGTCGGTCTTACGGCTCCGCCTTGCCTGCGCCGAGTCCGCGCTTTGGAGGAACGCGGGGCGATCAGCGGGTACCACGCGCAGCTAAATGCCGATGCGCTTGGCTACGCAATAACTGTCTTTGCGATGGTCAGCTTGAAAAGTCAGGCCGAACCTGACCTGAAAGCATTCGAAGCCCATGTCGCCACGCTCGAACCGGTGCGCGAATGCCATATGCTGAACGGCGAGATCGACTTCATTCTCAAAGTCGTTGCTCGCAGCCTGCAGGAATTCCAGAGTTTCCTGACGTCGTCGCTGACCACAGCGCCTAATGTCGCAAGCGTCAAAACATCGCTGACGATCCGAACCGCGAAGCATGTACCGGGCATACCCGTACCCGACTAAAGAAGCGGAACAATCATCTCGTCGGGATGCGCAACGCCCAGGTCGCGGCGGACCAATTCATCGACCATATCGGGATTGGCATGGCGCGGGTCGAGCAGCGCGACACGGTTGGCAAGCACTGCCTTTTCCCGCTCGACGGTGATCAAGTCGGCACGGCGACTTTCAAGCGCTTTAGAATATTCGCCCCACGCCAAAACACCGTTCGACCCGAACAGGGCATAGCCGCCGAAGAACGCAACGATCAGCGTTGCCAGCGCCGGCATCGCTGCCGCTTGGACACTCATCCAAATTTTTTTGCGCGCTTTGTTCATGAAACCCTTGAATCACCTGTGATTCATCGCGTCAACCTCGAAAGCGTGCGAACACGCTTTTTCCCGCATATTTTGCGACAGAACCCAGTTCTTCTTCGATTCTGATCAGCTGGTTGTATTTCGCCAACCGGTCGGACCGTGCCAGCGACCCTGTCTTGATCTGCCCGCAATTGGTCGCAACGGCCAAATCGGCAATCGTCGCATCCTCGGTTTCGCCCGAACGGTGCGACATGACTGCCGTATAACCGCCGCGCTGTGCCATCGACACGGCATCCAGAGTTTCGGTCAGCGTCCCGATCTGGTTGACCTTGACCAGCAACGAGTTCGCAAGGCCCCGCGCCATCCCGTCCGAAAGCCGCGTCACATTGGTCACGAACAGATCATCGCCGACCAGCTGAACTTTGTCGCCGATCAGGTCGGTCAGCGCTTTCCAGCCTTCGAAATCATCTTCGCTCATCCCGTCTTCAATCGATGCAATCGGATATTTCGCAGCAAGATCGGCGAGATACGCCGCGTTCTCATGTGGCGTCCGTACAACGCCCTCACCGTCGAAGCGGTAAGCGCCATCCCTGAAATACTCGGTGGCTGCGCAATCGAGCGCCAGCATCACATCCTCACCGGGCCGGTATCCCGCGGCCTCGACCGATGCCATGATGAAGTCGAGTGCTTCGGGCGCGCTGGCCAGATTCGGCGCAAAACCGCCTTCGTCGCCGACCGCTGTCGCCAACCCCTTGTCGTGCAGCTTCTTCTTCAGCGTATGGAAAATTTCCGCCCCCATGCGAACTGCGTCAAACAGGCTGTCGGCCCCGACCGGCATCACCATGAATTCCTGAAAATCGATCGGATTGTCGGCGTGCATCCCGCCATTGATAATGTTCATCATCGGTACCGGCAGAACATGCGCGCCGACGCCGCCAACGTAGCGATACAGCGGTAAGCCCCGCGCATCGGCTGCCGCTTTCGCCACCGCTAGCGAAACCCCCAATATGGCATTCGCGCCAAGCCGCGCCTTGTTCGCCGTGCCGTCGAGCGCGATCATCGCCGCATCGATCTCGCTCTGGTCCTCGGCATCATAACCCGCCAGCGCCCCCGCAATCTCGCCGTTCACCGCATCGACTGCCTTGGTCACGCCTTTGCCCAGCCAAGCCGTGCCGCCATCGCGCAGTTCGACGGCTTCGTAAGCACCCGTTGACGCGCCCGAAGGCACCGCCGCCCGCCCGAAACTGCCGTCTTCGAGGAACACATCGACTTCGACTGTCGGGTTGCCGCGGCTGTCAACGACGCTGCGGGCGTGAATGTCGAGAATTTCGGTCATGCGGAGCTTTCGATTTACGACTGCGGGTGCGCGCGCCCCTATCGAAGCGCGCCGCTTTGTGCAAATGGAGGACGCGTAACAATGGAACACTGGTTGACGTGGGCGGTTTGCCCCCCACATGCCGCAATACGTTCAATATAAGGACCAACTCATGGCCGATACGACCCCGCCAAAAGCGCCCCGCAAGCGTGCAACGCCCAACGTTGCTGTGAAGGAAGCCGTTGCCGAAACCAAGACTACAGTGGAAAAGCTGAAGGAAGAAGCCTCGACAATGGCGAGTGAAGCCACTGACGCCGCGCGCAAAGCTGCGAATACCGGCAAGGACAAGGCCGCCGAAGCCCTGTCAGGCCTGTCAAAGATCGCCAATGATGCAGCTGGCACGGTCGATCAGCATTTGGGCAAAACCTATGGCGACTATGCGCGCAAGGCATCCACCGGCGTTGAAAACGTCGCGGCGAAGCTGCAAGCCAAGGATGTTGATCAGCTTGCTGCCGAAGCGACCGATTTCGTGAAAAAGCGTCCTGCCATTGCCATCGGCGCCCTCGCGGCGGTTGGTCTGCTGATCGTCGGCTTGTTTACCGGCGGCCGCAACAAAAACGACAAAGCCTGACCTGAAGTACCCCGGTGGAACCCTTTTCGCAACCCGACAACGAGATTCCACCGTCCTTCGGTGATCTGTTCCGGCAGCTTGTCGACGACATCACTGCTTATTTTGATGCAGAGCGGCAAATTTACGGCGTTCAGGCGCGCATTACGCGGCGCGCTGCGGGCTGGGTTGCGTTATTCGCCTTGGGAGCTGTGGTTGTTTCACAAGGCGCAATGATCGCGCTCGTTGTTGGTTTGCTGCTGGTTCTCGTGCCCTTTATCGGGGCGGGCTGGGCGACAACAGTCGTCGTGCTCAGCTGCTCGATATTTGCTGTCCTGTTCGTCTGGCTCATT
>JANOZQ010000082.1:0-6244 GCA_031429555.1 Sphingomonas sp.
CCGCACCGAAGCGATCCGCCAGCAGATCGAAAACACCACCAGCGACTATGACAAGGAAAAGCTCCAGGAGCGTCTTGCCAAGCTTGCGGGCGGCGTTGCGGTCATCAAGGTTGGTGGCGCGTCGGAAGTCGAAGTCAAGGAACGCAAGGACCGCGTCGACGATGCGCTGCACGCAACCCGCGCAGCCGTCGAAGAAGGCATCGTCCCCGGTGGCGGCACAGCGCTCCTCTATGCGACCAAGGCACTGGAAGGCATGAAGGGCACCAACGACGACCAGACACGCGGCATCGACATCGTCCGCAAGGCCATCCAGACGCCGCTGCGCCAGATCGCGCAGAACGCGGGCGTCGACGGCGCTGTCGTTGCGGGCAATCTGCTCCGCGAAGGCGACGAAACAATGGGCTTCAACGCATCGACCGATGTGTATGAGAACCTCGTCACCGCAGGCGTCATCGACCCGACCAAGGTCGTGCGCACGGCACTTCAGGATGCGGCGAGCGTTGCCGGTCTCCTGATCACGACCGAAGCGGCCGTGTCCGAAGCCCCCGAAGACAAGCAGCCCGCAATGGGCGGCGGTATGGGCGGCGGCATGGGTGGCATGGGCGGTATGGACTTTTAATCGCGGCTCGGGGCAGCGAACGCTGCCCCGGACTCGCGATTAAAACGGACGGCGGGGCGGAAGCCTCGCTTCCGATCCCGACCGACGAAAGCACAGGCTTTGCCCGTGCTTTACCGACCAAACAAAAAGGGCCGAGGGATTATTCCTTCGGCCCTTTTCTTGTGGTTCATCACATCAGCAATATCTGCCCCGCACCAGGTGCGGGCGACACCGATCAGATCGCGGCGCGCATCAACTTTCCTGTTGTCGATCTCCGCATCTGCATCCCGACCAAACCAAAGCCCAGGATCATGAATGCCCAGGTCGTTGGTTCGGGCACCGCTGGCACCGCGTTCGTGACCGTCACCTTGGAAAAATAAACATCCAAGCCGCGTGTGCCGTTGGGATTGTTGCCGGTGGAGTTGGATGAGTCAGCCCATGACGTAACGAGCTTGCCATCGAAAAAGTCCAACGCGATGTAATCGCCGCACTCGTTGCCGTCATTACCGATCGTCGATGCAATGCAGCTGGTAATGCCGTCGCTGATCTTGAAATTCGACGCCCAATTGAAGCCGCCATCGAAACTGAACGATCCCCATAGTTCGACCGTGTTATTGGCTGCCGAGTTGCGGGCGTCATACCAAACCGACGCCAGCCACCCCGTCTTCTGATCGACAGCCAAGCGACCAAAAAACTGCGACATCGAGCCGACGTCGTCGTTTATTTTCAGTTCGTTGGTAAAGGTCAATCCATTGTCAGTCGACCGACGGAAAACGATGTTGGTATCGTTCGTGGTGGTGTTGGCCGCCTGTGTGTAGAGCATGTATAGGTTGCTGTTGAATGCACCGCCCGAGGAGTCATATTTGAGGTCAACTTGCGCATCGATTGTGCGGCTGGGCTGCGCCGTTATAGGGCGAAAACCGCCAACGTTGGTGGTGATTGTGCTTTGCGTGGCATAGCCGCCGGGACCGGTGCCATCCGCGTCATAACGCAGCGTCATGCTGGCGGGGCCAATGCCGCCCGCCGGATTCATCGACGTAAAGATCGTGCGCCCACCGGGGCCGACAGCTGTGGAACCAAAATTGCCGCTTCCGAGGCCCGCTGTTTGCGTCGTGAAAGCAGATGCCGCACCCAGACCGGTTGCAGTACCGCTGATAACGCGATTGCCAGCAGTCGAATCACGGATAAAGATGCTGTCCGTGCCTGCCAATGTGCCCGGTCCAACCGCGAGTTCAGGGTGATCCGAGCTGCCCGCGATGTTGGCGATGACCGAGTAGCTGGCACCACCGTCAGTGCTGCGTGCGATAGCGGTGTTGAAGCTCCCGGACCCAGCCAGATAGGAAAGATACATGTTGCCGAACCGGTCGGCCCCCATCCATGTGTCGCAGCAAGCGGTTGGATTGAACGAACTCGTGTTCCATGTCGCGCCGCCGTTGCTGCTATACTTCAGAAACAGATCGGCACCCGGCCCCAGATTGTTGGCACCGATTGTAATCAAGTCGGTGTTCACGCGATTGATTGCAATCGACGTTTCCGACTGGTTCCCCAGTAGCTGGCTCACATTCACGTTCGGTCCGACTGTGATGATCTGGGCGGCCTGAGCCACAGGGGCCAACGCGGCGAATGCAAGAAGCGTGAGCGAACATCGGGCGCTGGTGGCAAGCAGGCTTGCACGGTGCCCAAAACTAGCCGTCAAAAAATTACGCATGATCAATTCCCCATGTTAAAACGGGCGACGGATTGCGTCACCGGAATTATTAAACAGCGTGCGGTTTTCTATTTCTGAAACTCGGCACCGGCAAAGCGACTCTGATAAAGATGCGGGAGGGCGGGCAGCTTGGCAAGGATTTATTAACTAAATTTCACGGATTCAGTCCTGTAATTGGACACCGGACAACGACCGGTTACTGCGTGCCCGCCGCATTCTCCACGACCACCGGCACTACGGCATTCGCGTCCAGCATTTCGGCGGCATCGTTCAGCGCTTCGGCCTCACTCCGGCTCACAGCGTCGACACTGTCGTTCGAGGGCGGTCCGCACGCCGACAACAGCAAAGCCAAGATCAAATACCGCATCCGCACCTTATGCCCGCACCAGGCCCAATAAAAAAGGGGCCACCGTTTCCGGCAGCCCCTTTCGGCAAGTCAGTGAAGACTTACTTCTTCATTGCATCGCCAGCGGCTTCCATCTTGTTGCCTGCGGTCGACATCGCGTCGCCGGTTGCGGCCTTCATTTTGTCGGCAGCCGATTCAATCTTGTTACCAGCCGCATCGGCGGTGTTCTCTATTGCGCCCATGGCGTTATCGGTGGCGGCGTCGACGGTGTTCATTGCATCCGCTGTCGTCGCGTTGACGTCCGACATCATGGCGTTGCCCGCTTCGGCAGTTTCATTTGCAGCTTTTGGGCTGCAGGCAGCAAGGCCCGTCGATGCAGCAAGAACGGCGACGAGTGCGATTGTCTTCTTCATTGGCTTACCCTCCTGAATGGAATACCGGCCAGCGCATATCGTTGCTGGCAGGTGCGGGAAATATAGGGTCACACCGCGCTTTGCAATATCCTGCCTCACAACGGCGGTTGACCACATATAAAGAATTCTTTATATGTGACTATATGGTGCCACTTATAGACATCTTTCGCGCTCTGGCCGACCCAACCCGGCTCCGCATCGTCGCGCTCCTTCGTGCTATGGAACTCTCTGTGGGTGAGCTTGCCCAAGTTCTTGGACAAAGCCAGCCACGCGTGTCTCGCCATATCCGCATTCTGGTTGATTCGGGACTCGCCGCGCGTCGCAAGGAAGGAAGCTGGGTCTTCTTGGCACCCGCACCATCCTCGCTTGCAGTACCGCTGTTCTCGTTGCTTGACGCGGCGCAAGCCGACCAAGGCGATCACTGGACCAAAGCCGATACCGCGCGTCTCGCTGCCGTCCGCGCCGACCGCGCTGCGGCGGCTGCCCAGTACTTCGCCGAGCATGCCGAACAATGGGATGCCATCCGTTCGCTACATGTCGCTGACAGTGCGGTCGAGAGCCGGATGCGCACGATGATTGGCACGTCGGTCGGCCGTCTTGTTGACATCGGCACTGGAACTGGGCGGATGATCGAACTCTTTGGCCCCGCTGCCGATCATGCCGTCGGGGTGGACCGCAGCCCCGAAATGCTCCGCCTCGCCCGCGCCAAACTTGATGGACTCGACGGCTGGGAACTGCGGCAGGGGGACATCACCGCATTGCCGCTGAACGATGGTTCCGCCGACACTGTGATCCTGCATCAAGTCCTGCATTTCATCCCCGCACCCGAAGCCGCACTCGCCGAAGCCGCGCGGCTTCTCGCGCCGGGTGGTCGGCTGTTGATTGCCGACTTCGCCCCGCATGAACGTGAGGAATTACGGACGCAGGACGCGCATGCCCGCCTCGGCTTTTCGGACGGACAGATTGCGGGCTGGTTTGCCGCAGCAGGTCTGGCGCTTTCGGCGACCGAAACACTCGACGGTGGCGAACTCACTGTCAAACTCTGGCTGGGTACGCGCCCGGCGCTTCTAAAGGCACTTGCCGCATGACGTTCACTCTATCACAACTCGAAGAAGCACGCCGCGCGCTGGCCGCGCCACTGTTCGCAGACCTTGCGGGCGATGCCGAGGTTTCGTTCGAATTCTTTCCGCCGAAAACCGAAGCGATGGAGGTGACATTGTGGTCATCCATCGAAACGCTCAGCCCGCTTGGCCCACGCTTTGTGTCGGTGACTTATGGCGCGGGCGGATCGACGCGCGAACGGACGCACAATACGGTTGCGCGCATTGCGAAGGAAACGTCGATCCCGGCGGCGGCGCATTTAACCTGTGTCGAGGCATCGAAAGCCGAGATCGACGAGATCGCCGACGCCTATTGGGAAGCTGGCGTCCGCCACATTGTAGCCCTGCGCGGCGACCCGCCCACGGTTGGCAAGGCATACGAAGCCCACCCGCAGGGCTATGCGGGGGCCGCCGAATTGGTCGAGGGATTGCGCAAACGCCACCCGTTCGAAATCTCGGTCAGTGCGTATCCTGAAACGCACCCCGATGCGTCGAGCCCGCAATCGGACCTCGACAATTTCAAGCGCAAACTGGACGCGGGGGCATCACGCGGGATTAGTCAGTTTTTCTTTGAACCAGAAACCTTCTTCCGTTTCCGCGACGCCGCCGCTGCTGCGGGGATCGGTGCCGAGATCGTCCCCGGCATCATGCCGGTCAGCAGCTTTGCGGCGATCAAGAAAATGTCGGCGATGACCGGCACGTCGGTCCCGGCATGGATGGGGCGCCTGTTCGAGGGGCTCGACGACCATCCACAAGCCCGACAGCTTGTCGCGGCAACGATCGCCGCCGAACTGTGCCGTCGGCTTTATGCCGGTGGCGTGAAGCAGTTTCATTTCTACACGCTCAATCGTTCTGAGCTGAGCTATGCGATCTGTCATCTGCTCGGCCTTCGCCCGCAAGCGGCCGCATTGGAGCAAGCCGCATGAGCATTCGTGAGCAATTCTTGGAGGCCGCCGCCAAGCGCATTCTTATTACCGACGGCGCGTTCGGGACCGAGATCCAGAACTGGAAGCTCGCCGAAGCCGATTATATGGGCAACCTCGCGTTGGCGAAGGATGCCAAAGGCAATAACGACATTCTTGCGCTGACCAAACCCGACGTTCCCGATACCATCACCCGCGCCTATTTGGCAGCGGGATCGGATATCGTCTCGACCAACACCTTCAGCGCGAACAAGATCAGCCAGGCCGACTATGCCGCCGAACATCTGGTGCGCGAAATCAACGTCGCATCCGCCCAAATCGCGCGCAAAGCCGCCGATGAGTTCGAAGCCAAGGACGGCCGTCCGCGCTTTGTGGCGGGTGCCATCGGGCCGACGAACAAGACCTTGTCGCTCAGCCCCGACGTCAACGACCCCGGCTATCGCGAGATCGATTTCGATTATTTGAAAGGCGTGTATCGCGAACAGGTCGACGCCCTCATCGAAGGCGGTGTCGATTTCATCCTGATCGAAACGGTGTTTGATACGCTGAATGCCAAGGCGGGCGTCATGGCCGTGCTTGAAGCGCAGGACGCGCTGGGCCGTGACATCCCGATGATGATTTCGATGACGCTGACCGACCTGTCGGGCCGCAACCTCTCGGGCCACACGGTCGAAGCGTTCTGGTATGCGGTGCGCCATGCCAAGCCGCTGACAATCGGCCTCAACTGCTCGTTCGGTGCGCAGCAATTGCGCCCGCATGTCAAAGTGCTGAGCGCCATAGCCGACACATTGATCATGGTTTACCCGAACGCGGGCCTGCCCAATGATCTCGGCGAATATGACGAATTGCCGCATGAGACGGCGGCGCTGGTCAAGGAATGGGCCGACGCGGGGCAGGTCAACATTCTCGGTGGCTGCTGCGGGTCTACGCCTGCGCATATTGCCGCGATGGCCAAGGCCGTGTCGGGCTTTCCTGCGCGAACGGTCACCCCGCCACCGGTTGCGACACGACTTGCGGGCCTTGAGCCGATGACGCTCGCTGCCTGAACGGAACACCATGACAATACCCGTCCCTTCCTTCGTCAATATCGGCGAGCGTACCAACGTCACTGGCAGCGCCGCGTTCAAAAAGCTCATCATGGCGGGCGATTACCCCG
>JANOZQ010000083.1:0-9092 GCA_031429555.1 Sphingomonas sp.
AATTGTCGAAGATGCGCGCGAGCTTCCTGAATTTGCCGGGCACCCCTTTGTCGCGGGCCCGCCCGGATGGCGGTTTATTGCCAGCGTTCCGCTCCCGCTGACAATGCTGCCATACCCCGTCATCCTCAATGTCGCAGACCCGCGGACCGGCGTGGACCGTCCCGACAATCTGATCGCGCGGCTCGAGGAATGTGCCGCGATTGCAGCCGACGAGTTCATGTTGATCGGCGACATTGCCCTGCAATCGCAACATCTTGCCCAAACGCGCAGCGAAGCAGGCATATTAGCCGATGCCGTTGGCAAGGCGCAAATTCCCATCGCGCTGCTCGATTCTGGTTTGACGCTGCGCGCGATCAGTCCGCGCCTCGCCGAGCTTGGTGAAACATCCGCCGTCGACCAGATTGGCCGTTCGATCCTCGACGTCCACCGCGGTGCCGACGAGGATTATTCGGAACGGCTGACGGCGGTTCTCAAAACCGGAGAGCCGTTGTCGGGCTATGCGATCCGATCGTACGACGGGCGGCGCACCTATCGCCTCGATGCGTTCCGGTGCGAGGCGACTGATGGCATGGATCGTTTCCTGATCCTGTCGCTCAACGACCGCAGTGATGTTGTCCGGCGATCCGATGGCGCCCTGCATCACGATGGCGATTCACCCGGTGTTGTCAGCCGGTTCCTACTGGCGACACTCATCGCGCAAAAACGGCTGCTACGCCGGGGTCCGGTGCCCTACCACGCGCTTTATCGGTGGCGCAGTGCCGTCAAGGACGTCCAGATCGCGGCGTTGAAAGCATTGAAGCGCGACCCCGGCGATGCATTCCTCGATGCCGTTGCGGAGGATATGGCCGCGGCTGCGGGCGCCTTGTTCGGTTCGGGCACATTCAAGGCGGTCGTGCCGGTCCCTTGCGGCAACAGCGGCGACAATTGTCTGTCGATGCGTCTTGCGCGCTTGATTGCCGTGCGTCTGGGCGTCGATTTCATTGATGCGTTCGAGCCTTTGCCTCAAACCGGGGGCAGCCACCCCAAGAGCAACCTGCGCCGCCCCGCAATGCGACTGAAGGTTAAACCGAAAGTTCCCGTCCTGCTGATCGATGACGTCGCCACATCGGGCGCGCATATCGAGGAAGCCGCGCAATTGCTCCGCAGAACCGCACCCGCCGTTTTGCCTCTCGTTTGGATTGCGGACTAGATTTTAATTGGTCGCCGGTGGGCGATAACTGGTATCCGGCTTCGAACATCGGCTACCTGCGCAAGATCAATATCGCAAAAGCCGACACCCGCCTGCTCGTCCATGTCGAGCAGCACATCACCCCAGGGCCCGACAACAAGCGAATGGCCATAGGTATCGCGGCCATCGGCATGATGCCCCGTCTGTGCCGCCGCGACCACAAAGCAGGCATTTTCGATGGCCCGCGCCCGCATCAGGATATGCCAGTGCGCCTTGCCGGTGGGTACTGTAAATGCCGCCGGGATTGCCAGCACGGTTGCGCCTGCCTCACTCAGCGCTGCATAGAGCGCGGGGAAGCGTAGGTCATAACAGATCGATAACCCAAGCATACCCACGCCTGTTTCGGCAACCACGGCAACCTCGCCACCGGCATAAGAATTCGACTCACGCCAGCTTTCGCCTGTCGGCAGGTCAACATCGAACAAATGCATCTTGTCATAGCGCGCCACGATCTCGGCCTGCGGATTGATCACGAACGCACGATTGGCAAACTTGCCGTCCGCCCTTCCCGCGTCAACCGCGAGCGATCCGATATGTACCCAAATCCTGTGGTCAGCCGCCGCTTTGCGAACAGCTTCAAGAACAACGTCCTGATCCTCATGACAGACTGAAGCCCGCGCCCGGTCCCGATCTCTGTCGATCAGCCCCGACATTTCGGGGGTGAACAGCATTGCTGCGCCACCGGCAGCGGCCTCACCGACGGCTGCAACGATCGTCGCTGCATTCGCTGCCGGGTCGATACCCGACGTCATCTGCAACAACGCGATCCGCATTACACGGCCAAAAGCCCGTCGAGTTCGCCCGCCGCCTCAAGTGCGGCCAAATCATCTGACCCGCCGACGTGATGGCCATCAATGAAAATCTGCGGCATGGTCATTCGTCCGCCCGAGCGCTCGACCATCTCGGCTTTCTTGGGACCGCCCATCGTCACGTCAAAGTCTTCGGGCTCGACGCCCTTGCTGCTCAGAAGCCTGAGCGCCCGCGCACAATAGGGGCACATGAACTTGGTATAGATTTCGACTTTTGCCATTCCACTTAGGTGCGGTTCGCACCGTGCCTTGTCAATCGTCGTGAACGACACGCGCCCAGCAAACCAATGTGACGCGCGCCGCGCCTGCTTTCTTGAGCGCCTTGGCACAGGCGTTGGCCGTCGCCCCCGTGGTCAGGACATCGTCCACCAGCAAAACATGCTGGCCATCGAACCGGCCCACCACATCGAATGCCCCGCGCACGGCGGTCTGGCGCTGCGATGCTCCCAATCCCCGCAGTGTCGGGGTCGCGCGCGTGCGGCGCAATGACGTCACTTGGCATGGCATTGCCGTCCGCGCCTGCAATGCGTGGGCAATCGCAACCGACTGGTTGAAACCACGTTGCCATATCCGCCAGCGATGCAACGGCACCGGAATCAGTATCGCCTCCGTTGGCAGGCGATCCGAAAGCACCGCCGCAATCGTTCGCGCGAGGCCCGGTCGACGTGCATATTTCAGGCGAATTACAACGCGTTTGGCAATGTCTCCATAAGCAACACCCGCGATGACGGCATCATAGGCCGGTAGTTCGCGCAAGCAGTTTGCGCAGGTCAAACCATCCTGCGCGCCCAGCGGTCGAGAACAATGCGAACATCCTGCACCCGTTAGAAAGGTCAGCTGCTGCCAGCAGCCCGCACAAAACCGGTGGTCCTGCTCGACGATTGCCGCACAGCCCGGACACCGTGGCGGCAGCATGAAATCAAGAACTGGGGCCAACAATCGCACATATTCTTGTCGATCCTGCTTCGGGTCGGCACAAGCATGAATATGAGCATTCCCGAAATATTCGACCGCAAAGTGCGACGGCTTCGGCGCGTGCGCGCCAGCGACGTCGGGATCTTTGCCAAAACATTGGCTGAGGACTTGTTCGAGCGGCTCGATATGGTGCAGCGCGTTTTCGCTCGGGCGTTGATTGTGGGCCCGACCCCATTACTTGCCGACGGCCTTACCGCGCGTGGCATCGGCCATGTTGTCTATGAGGGCGAAGAGGATCGCCTCGACGTTGGCGACGCGCAATTCGACCTGATCCTGTCGTCGGGCACGCTCGACACTGTCGCCGACTTGCCCGGCGCGCTCATCTTGATGCGCCGCGCGCTCAGGCCTGACGGTCTTTTGCTCGCCAATTTTGCCGGTGCGCCGAGTTTAGGCGCATTGCGCAAAGCGATTACAGCAGCCGACGGGGATAAAGCAGTCGCGCGCCTGCATCCCCAAGTCGACGTGCGCTCGGCAGGTGATCTCCTGATGCGCGCGGGGTTTGCTTTGCCCGTCGCCGATCTCGACTCCATGGATGTTGCCTACTCAAACCTTGGTCGTTTGATTACCGATCTTCGCGATGCCGCAGCGACCAATGCGCTAGTCACGCGCTATCCGGTCACGCGTGGTTGGCTTGCGACCGCCGATACGGCTTTTAGCGCACAGGCTGACGAAACAGGCCGCACACATGAAACGTTGAGCTTCATAACGCTGACGGCATGGGCGCCCGCCCCAAACCAGCCCCAACCCGCACGTCGCGGCAGCGCTCGCGCGTCACTTGCCGATGCGTTGCGCCGCCCCGGCGATTGATGCGATCAGCGGTAAGTCGGCCGGCGGCATGGGCAGGTTATAAAGTTCGGCGGGGTCTATCCACTGCACGGCGCTCGCATGAATGGCTTCGGGTGTGCCGGTCCATTCCCGGCATAAGTAAAGTAGCATAAGCAAATGCCGCTCGTTCAGTGTTTCACTCGCGAAAGAGAGCGGCGTGAGCGCTCGGGCGGCTATGCCCAATTCTTCGTGCAACTCGCGCACCAACGCGGCCTCGGGAACTTCGCCCGTCTCGATTTTGCCGCCCGGAAATTCCCATAGCCCCGCCATGCTTTTGCCGGGCGGGCGTTGCTGGACAAGCACCTTCCCGCGCGGGTCAATCAAGGCCGCAGCGACCACCAGCAACAGGTCCGAATTTATGATGTCTTTAACCTTCGCCATTCTACGCCGATATGCCTTTATCGGCGCATCGAGCCTCGGAACAACCGCAATCATAATCACTGTCGGTAAAACCTAAAAAAGATCAATCCGCGTTAATACTTTTTCAACAACCGGCGGTTAATTCGGGAGTTGTTGATTGGGGGTTCTGATCGACCGGGTAGACAGATTTAACAGGAGACCAGACATGAAAATTCTTCGCAAGTTGATGCGCAACGAAAAGGGTGCAACGGCAATCGAATACGGCCTTATTGCTACACTGATCGCAATTGCTGCAATCACGGCAATGTCGTCAGTTGGCTCAAAGCTGACAGCGACGTTCAACAACGTCAGCAGCAACCTGAAGACCAGCTAATTCTATGGTCTCGCTACAGAGACCATAAGACTAAACCAAGTTGGGCGACGGGCTTTGTCCGTCGCCTTTCTTGTAACTGCGATTTATATGTGGAGTAGGGACATGCACCACTTGTTACATTCGATGCGCGATATGATGCAAATCTGTCGTGACTCAAAGGGTGCGACCGCGATCGAATATGGCTTGATTGCAGCCCTGATCGCGATTGCAGCCATCACCGCGATGACGGGTGTTGGCAATAAAATGAAAGCCGCTTTCAACAACGTCTCGACAAATCTCAAATCGTCATAAGCGAATTCAGTTGAAGACGACGATTTTTACACGCTGGCCGGGTCGCAAGGCGGCACCGGCTGGTAGTGCATTGAGCGTCAGAAAACGCTCCGCCTGCATGGTCGAATAGGCCATCCGCGACGACAGAGACGCGACGGTGTCACCCGATTTCACGGTCACAACCTGAACCATCCGTGGTTTCACTGCTGCGGCTTCGTTCGCCGTCATCCGCCGGACCGATTGGACCAGGCTGGAAAACGGCCCGACACCCTGCCCTGCTGGCGCAATGATGACGAAATGATAAGCGCGGTTTGTGTCAAACGCATAGGCGAATATCGTGACATCGACCTGCCCTGATTGTGTGTTGGCACGCGCAGTTGAATAGGCCGCGTTGATGCCGTTCACTTGCGTCGTCTGCACTTCGCCAGACGACAGCGATCCCTGCCCGCCTGATACAGCCGCAAATGCGGTCGAAATATAAGCGCGAAGGTCGCCGTTGTATGCCGCGCCGGTAAACTGCGCCTGCCCGCCGCTGCCCGAAACCGTCACAGCCTGTGACCCATTGGTCATCGCAAAGCCGTTGGGCACGGTAAACATCAGCTTCAATTCGGGATGACGGAACACCTGTCCGTCGATCACGCCCTGTTTCGGATCGTCATCATATAATGTGCCGTTCAGGGCGTTGAGAAACGCATCGCGGTTACGCAAGCCCGATTTAGCTCCGGTTGCTGCGGCTTTCTGGGCCGCACGCGTTACACGACTGGCGGGATCGGGGTGACTGCTGGCCCAGGTCGGCGTCGAGCGACCTGCCTGCCCACGCGTGCGCGTATCGAGCGCAGACTGTGCAGCAAGTGAGGCCAGCATCGTTGACGACGCCGTCGGGTCATAACCTGCCCTGGCGAGATAGATCACGCCGAGATCGTCGGCTTCATATTCCTGAGTGCGCGAAAACTGCATGGTCAGTGCTTGCGCGCCAGTGCCAATGCCTTTGCTGAGCAATTGTCCGATCTGCGAATTGCCACCGAGGAGCAAGCCAACGCCGAGCTGGCCCAGAGCCCCCAGCACCGAATTCCGCGTCGCCGCACTTTGCCGCCGCTGCGAATGGCGCGCGGCAACATGGCCAGTTTCATGGCCCAACACCGACGCCAGTTCGGCCTCGTCGTTCATCAGGCCCAGCAACTGCCGCGTAACATAAACATAGCCGCCGGGGATCGCGAACGCATTGTTTGCAGGCGAATTCAGCAGCGACACCGTAAAATCGGTTTGAGCATTTGAAAGCCCTGACTGCACTGAAATCTTCTGCCCGACACGGCGAACGTAATCGGCTTGCGATCCGGCATAAACGCCACCGAATTCGGCCAGAAGTTCGGGATGCGCCTTGGCGCCTGTTGCCTTGTCCGCCGCTGAAATAGACTGCGGTGCTGTTGTCTGAGCATACCCCAACGTCATCGGGCACGCAGCCAGCATCATTGCAGCAGACGCCCGAAGGATCGATTTACGCATCACCCAACTCCTTATCTTTACACGGCATTATGCCATAGCGAAGGCCATCAACCAAGCCGCCTATAAGCCGCCCATTGCCAGAAACTTGTCGCGACGTTGCTGGCGTAAAGCTTTGGTATGCTGACCCGACAATCCATCAAGCGCCTTGCCGACAGCACCCCTGAGCGCCACCGCTGCCCCCGCCGGATCGCGCTGCGCACCCCCCACAGGTTCGGCCACAATCGTGTCCACCACGCCGAGCCGCTTCAGGTCTTCGGCTGTCACTTTCATCGCCTCTGCTGCATCCGAAGCGCGATCCCCACTCCGCCACAAAATTGAGGCGCATCCCTCGGGTGAGATCACCGAATAGACCGCATGTTCGAACATCAGCACCTGATTGCCCGCCGCCAGCGCAATCGCGCCCCCCGATCCGCCCTCACCGACAATCGCCGCGATCATCGGCACGCCGAGCGCAAGGCATTGTTCGGTCGAACGCGCAATTGCCTCGGCCTGCCCGCGCTCTTCGGCTTGCACGCCCGGAAACGCGCCCGATGTATCGACGAGCGTTACGACCGGTACCCCGAACTTGTCGGCAAGCTGCATCAGGCGGATGGCCTTTCGATACCCCTCCGGCTTCCCCATGCCGAAATTATGACGCAGGCGGCTGGCGGTATCATTGCCTTTTTCATGGCCGATCACCATCACGCGACGACCGTCCAGCCGCGCAAAACCGCCAAGGATCGCTTGATCATCGCCAAAGGCACGGTCGCCCGCAAGCGGCATGAAGTCGGTAAACATCGCCGCGACATAGTCGCCGAAATGCGGTCGTTCGGGGTGACGCGCGACCTGCGTCTTCTGCCACGGGGTCAGCCGCGCATAAGTATCGCGCAACATCTTGTCGGCGCGTGCTTCGGTGCGCATGATCTCGTCGGAAATCTCTGTTCCGTCACTGGCATCGCGCAATTCGGCCACGCGCGAGCGCAATTCGGCAATTGGTTTTTCAAAGTCGAGATAGGCTGTCATTGCCGTATCGCCTAGGTTGCAGGGCGTTCGAGGTCAACGAGAGGGTGGCGTGTTGTCACCAGTTCGACCAGTCGCGCGGTTTCGACATGCGTATAGATTTCGGTCGTCGCAATATCGGCATGGCCCAGCATCGTTTGCAGGGCGCGCAAGTCTGCGCCCCCTTCGAGGAGATGCGTCGCAAACGCATGGCGCAGGACATGCGGGCTGATCCGTTCGGGCGGGATCCCCGCTTCTGTCGCAAGGTCACGGAGGAGCTGGAACAACCGCACGCGGCTCAAATGTGCTTTGCCGGAGGGAAACAGCCACTGCCCCGCGCCTGTCCGCACCACACGCCACGCTGCTACAGCCGAGCGCGCCCGTTCCGACACCGGCACCAGCCGCTCACGCCCACCCTTGCCTTTCAGGATCGTGAAGGGCCGGTCCATCGCAATCGCGCGAAGATCAAGCGAGACGAGTTCGGTCGCGCGCAGGCCCGATCCATACAGCAGCTCAACCAGTGCAGAGAGCCGTAAGTCAGCGGGTCGCGCCGCATTCCGCTCGATGCGGTCGGCCAACACAGCGAACAGGCGGTCAATGTCGGCATGGTCGAGACTGCGCGGTAACCGACGCGCCGTGCCGGGTCGAGGAAGCGCATGCGATGGATCGTCGGCGCGGTGCCCCTCGTCCACCAGAAACCCGAAAAACCGGCGGCAGGACGCGGCTTTGCGCGCCACACTGGCACGGGCCAATTCCTGCCATTCGGTCGACAAGCGCGTGATTTCAACCGCGTCCGCAACACCCAGTTTTCCGTCAAGAAACTCGGACGACAGCACCAGGTCAGAGCGATAGGCACTTAATGTATTACGCGCTGCTCCCGTTTCCGCCGCCAGCATTGCAAGGAAAGCCTCGATCAACGGTGTGTCTTGGTTCACGACCGAGCGAGTGCCTCGGCAGCGATCATCCGCGCTTCGGGTTCAAGACCAACGCGACGCAGCGCACTCACAATGCGAAAAAGATGCGCGGGCGGGACATAGGCCCAGCCATTGGTCTGCATGCCGACCGCACAGAGCAGCGCAACCGTCCCCTGCTGTCGTCCGGCGACGGCCTGATCAAGCGCGCGTGTCCACGAGCTTTGCCGACCGATCGGCACCGCGAGCGATTCAGCCAATCCTTCAAGGTCATCGCGCGGCAAACGCCCCAACCCTGCCAAACCCGCGAAAAAGAATTGCGCACGGATTGCATTGCCGTCACCGAAGCCCCGCACGTCACCCGCGCTCACCGAAATGCCCGGACGCAGCGCGCCAACCGCAATCATGCCCCAGCCAAGACTGCCGCTTTCCGCAACACCGGCCCAATTCGCCGCTTGAAGATCGAGCCCCACCGACATCATCGACGCAATCAGCGCATCGACATCGCCCGCGCCGGTTGCCGTATCGGCGGGTATCATTGCCGCCGCCCGCGCCGTCAGGATTTGGCGCGCATATAATTGATAAGGGTCACCAGTTGGCTTCCATAGTTTACGAAGTGCCGCCAATCGCGCCGCCGGATCACCCGAATAAGCGGAGCGCAGGTCATTGGCGACCGTGCCACCACGATCCGCGGGGTCTGCTGCGTCATAGATCGCGCCATAGAGATCGACGAGCGCCGCACTGGAAAACACGCCCAGCGTTGCCGCACGGTCCGCAAACGCCGTTCGGGCTCCAGGTTCGCTCAACGGCGCGCGCGCGGCCCATGCCTGAACCTGCGGACCCACGGTCGAAAACAGCGG
>JANOZQ010000084.1:0-7091 GCA_031429555.1 Sphingomonas sp.
GCGGCGATCTGCTCATAGCCGAAGGATACGGTTTCAGTCATTACGAAGCCTCTAGCGGGGGCTTGCCCGAGCCGCAAACGCATCCTAGCCGTTTTTTGTGCCTGAACTTCCCGAAGTCGAAACCACCGTCCGCGGGCTTGAACCTGCTTTGCTTGGCGCTGTCCTGACGCGCGTCGATGTGCGGCGGCCGGACCTCCGCCGCGCAATCCCTGTTGATCTGCGCCAGCGCATGACGGGTGCCCGCGTGACCGGACTTGGCAGGCGCGCCAAATACGGCATTGTCGAGACCGACCGCGGCGACAGCATGATCTTTCACCTTGGTATGTCGGGCCGCTGGCGGGTCGATGCGGGGGAGATTGGCACGCACGACCACCTTGTGCTGGAAACCGATGCGGGGCGAGTGCTCGCGCTATGTGATCCGCGGCGGTTTGGGTCGCTCGATCTGGTTGATACAGCCGCGCGGGATGCGTGGCCGCCGTTTGCTGCTTTGGGACCGGAACCGCTCGGCCCCGATTTCAATGCCGGGCATTTGAAACGCCTGTTCGCAGGCCGGGCGGCACCAATCAAAGCACTGCTCCTCGACCAGCGGGTGGTTGCGGGGCTTGGCAACATCTATGTTTGCGAGGCGCTCAACATGGCAGGCATATCGCCCAGGTTGGCGGCGGGGCGGGTATCAAAGCCGCGTCTTGAGAAGCTGGTCGTCGCCGTGCGTGAGGTGCTGTCGGCAGCGATACTCGCGGGCGGATCATCGTTGCGCGATTATGTTCGCCCCGACGGACAGCTGGGCTATTTTGCAAAGGACTGGCGGGTCTATGGCCGCGAAGGCGAAACGTGCCCTTGCGGTGGCACGGTGGTGCGTCGTGTCGATAGCGGCCGTTCAACCTTCTCGTGCCGCGCCTGCCAGCGTTGACCTTTTCAAACACGCCCGCTATGCGCGCTGTCTGAGGACGGTGCGAGCGAATCGCGCCGCTTTTTTATTTTATAGCTAGTCGAGGTTTATTCATGGCGAACACGCCGCAAGCAAAGAAGCGTATCCGCCGGAATGACCGGCGCGCCGAAGTCAACGGCAACCGCGTTGGCCGTATTCGCACGTTCGTCAAGAAAGTCGAACTCGCGCTGGCGTCAGGCGACCAGAAAGCAGCTGCCGAAGCGCTTCACGCTGCACAGCCCGAAATGGCGCGTGGCGTTGCCAAGGGCGTGATGCACAAGAACACGGTTTCACGGAAATTTGCGCGCCTGACAAAGCGGGTTGCAGCGCTCGGTTAAAACGACCGTGATTTAGTAGGAAAAGGGTCTGCTGACAAAAATGTCAGCGGACCCTTTTTCGTTGCGGATGTGTGACAGAAAAAAGTCCAGCATTTCCCGCGATTCGCAATTGATCGTGCCGCTGCAAGCGCTTTAAATGGCGCAAAACTGACATAAAATCGATTCATCCGCAGTTTTGTGCCGCTCACCGATGTCAACGGTGATTATTTCATTTTTTTTGCATGGGGTGTCCTTGCGCGACCCCAATGTTCAGCCCAAAAACCATGACAGGCACGCAAGCGAATCGCTCCTGCGGATGAGCCCGATGACTGTGACGGAGACGCGTTGAATGCCCTAGGCGTTCGATGTGAGCAGTGAGATCGGACATGATCCCAAGACCTTGACTGCGGTTGTTCTGGCGACGGGGGAGGTTGCGTGAATCAAGAGACGGCCATCGACAGTGAAACAAACGCGCGGATTTCGGCAGCTTGGACCATCGTGCGTGACGGTCTTCGTCGTGATGTCGGTGCGCGCAGTTTTGACCGCTGGCTGGGCCGGATCATTCTTGGTGATTATTGCGCAACGGACCAGTCGGTTACGCTCGTCCTGCCGTCTGCCTTCATGGCGAATTGGGTATCGAGCAATTATGCCGAGCGTCTGACATTGGCGTGGCGCACCGCATTACCCGATGTGCGCGTGGTCAAGATTGCGGCCGACCCAACCACCGGAGAGCGCATCGAACCGGTTGCTGCACCCGTCGAAATCAAACCTGAAGTGCCGGCTGCTCCGCGTTTCCGCTTTGATCCAAAATTTACGTTTGAGACTTTTGTCGTCGGCCAATCGAACCGCATTGCCTGCAACGCCGCGCGCGCGATTGCCGAGGGTGGGCCGATGCGGTTCAATCCACTGTTCGTCTATGGTCCGACCGGGCAGGGCAAGACGCATCTGCTCCACGCCATCGGCCACGGCTACACCGCGCGCAAACCGCAGGCGCGGGCGCTGGCGATGTCCGCCGAACGTTTCATGATCGATTTCGTGAACGCGATGCGTGCCAAGGACACGATGGCTTTCAAGGAACGGCTGCGCTCGGTCGACATTCTGCTGATCGACGATTTCCAGTTTATCGCAGGCAAGGAAACGACGCAGGAGGAATTTCTCTACACAATCGATGAACTGATGCGCGGCGGACGTCGCCTGATCATCAGCGCCGACCGCAGCCCGCAGGAACTCGATGGCGTCGAGGGACGCATATTGTCGCGCCTGACGCAGGGGTTGGTGGTCGACGTTCAGCCTGCCGATTATGTGCTGCGTCGTGCAATTGTTGATGCAAAGGTCGCGGCGATGCCTGGCGTCGTCATTCCGCCGGTCGTCCTTGATATGCTTGCCAGCCGGATTGCGTCGAACGTCCGCGAGCTCGAGGGCGGGTTAAACCGCCTTGTCGCTTATGCCTCGCTCAACGCGCGGCCGATTGACGAGGAATTTGCCGAAGAAGTGCTTGCGGACATGTTCCGCGCCAGCCGCCGCCGCGTCACCATCGACGAAATCCAGAAACGTGTCTCGGACCATTTTAAAATCCGTCAAGCCGAAATGGTCAGCGCCCGCCGCGCCCGCGCTGTTGCACGCCCCCGCCAGATCGCGATGTATCTCGCCAAGCAACTTACACCGCGCTCGCTTCCCGAAATCGGGCGGCGCTTCGGTGGACGCGACCATACGACGGTGATCCATGCGGTCAAACAGATCGAGAAACTACGCGCCGCAGACAGCGAGATCGATGCCGATGTGCGCGCGTTGATGCGTGCGCTGGAAGGCTAGCCCCGACGTTTGCCGGGCGGCGCCACGGTGATCTTCACAGTCTCGCCCGAATTCCCCGGGAAACCGGTGAACATCGCTTCGATCAGGTTCGGGACGAGCGTTGTCAAATCGTCGTCCATCGACATGGCTTTGGCCGACCCTTCGAACACGCGTTCATTCGATCCGCGTTTGGCGATTTTCATGTCTAATTGCGACGAATAGACGGTGTAGCTTTCGACATCATTGTAATTGTCGAACAGGAATGGGTCGTAAAAACCATACATGAATGCGCGGCGACCAAAGCCGTAATAGGGCCGACCGAAGCCGCTGCCATAGCCGCCATAGCCGAACCCGCCATAATGACCGAACCCACCATAGCCGAAGCCCGATCCGGGAGCGCTGCGTACTTTTTCGCGACCGCGATCAACGCCATAGTCCAGCGTGACGACGAGATTGGCCGACTTTTCGTCGCTGGCGCGCGTATAGCCAAAGCTGTTAAGCCGCTGCGCGACAAGACCGGCATAATTCTGGAACTCGAGCCCGCCATCAAGCCGCGGATTGTCCGAACGGATGGCGTAAGTCTGCCCCTGTGCGGCGGGCATCGCCTGAAAACGTGAGACGTTAGCCTGAAACGGCGTTGCACATGCGCCCAGCGCAAGGACAACGACGGGGGCTAGAAGTTTGAATTTCGACAACATGGCGTTTGACCTCGAATACGACTCTGGGAGGAGGATGACGTAAAAATGCGCTGCCGTCACTGAACAACGCTTGAACGCCACGGCCCGTCGTTATCGGGCAAGACCCATCGTCGCATAGGTCTTGGCAAGTGTCGGGGCCGCAAGCGTGCCTGCTTGTTGCGCGCCTTTGGTCAGGATTGCGTCGATCTCGGTCGAATGGCGTAAGTCTTCGAAGCGAGCGCGGATTGGTTCGAGCGTTGCCACGAGCAGTTCCGCCAGCGCCGCTTTGAACGGCCCGAATTGCGATCCACCATATTGGCCAAGGACGGCTTCGACGCTGCGGTCTTCGAGCGCTGCCATGATGCCGACAAGGTTGCGGGCTTCGGCCCGACCCTCGAGCCCTGCCACTTCGGATGGCAGCGGTTCGGGATCGGTTTTCGCCTTGCGAATTTTCTGGGCGATCGTGTCGGCATCGTCGGTCAGGTTGATCCGACTCATGTCGCTCGGATCGGACTTGGACATCTTAGCGTTGCCGTCGCGCAGGGACATGATTCGTGCAGCAGCGGGCGGGATGATCGGTTCAGGCAATGTGAACAGCTCGGTGTTGAAATCGGTGTTGAACTTGGTCGCAATGTCACGGGCGAGTTCGAGATGCTGTTTCTGATCCTCACCGACCGGAACATGTGTTGCCTGATAGATCAGGACATCGGCGGCTTGCAGCACAGGATAAGCAAACAGGCCGATACTCATCCCTTCGCGGTTCTTGCCGGCCTTGTCCTTGAACTGTGTCATCCGGTTAAGCCAGCCAATCCGAGCCGTGCAGAACAGCAGCCACGCGAGTTCGGCATGGGCAGGCACGCGCGCCTGATTGAACAAGATTGATTTTTCGGGGTCGATACCGCTAGCGATCAGCGCCGCCGCCATCTCGCGCGTGTTTGCCGCCAGCGTTGCGGGGTCGTTATGGATCGTGATCGCATGGAGATCGGCGAGGAAATAAAGGCACTGGCCCTGCACCTCATCCTGCATGCGCACCCAATTGCGGATCGCACCGAGATAATTGCCGAGGTGGAGATTGCCCGTGGGCTGAATGCCCGAAACGACGCGCATTATTTGGCTTTCCTTTTGAACTGGTCGCGCAACTCGCCGAGATTGACGGCCCCAAGCGCAAGGACTGCAGCGCCATAAACGACGGCACCTGTCCCGCATAGAATGACCAGCGCAATGACCCGTTCGCGCCAGTCCTTCGCCATATGGGGATCGAGCAGCGGATTGAGAAACCAGAGTGCGACGCCCATCAATGCACCCGCGGCGACGATGCGTAGGGCTTTGCTTTGAAATCGCGCATCCGCCTGCAAATGTCCGCGCTTGTGCAGGAGCCAGTAGAGAAGAATGACATTCACCCAGGCGGCAATCGCAGTCGACAAGGCAATACCGACAAAACCCGCATCCAAATACAGGACCGACAACAAATTTCCGACGAGATTGAAGAGCATCGAAACCAGCGCAATCCTCACCGGCGTTTTCGTGTCCTGTCGTGCGTAAAACCCAGGCGTCAGCACTTTGATCAGGACATAGGCCGGAACGCCCAGCGAGAAGGCCGCGAGCGCCCCTGCAGTGCCGACCGTATCCGCCGCCGTAAACGCACCATGTTCGAACACGCCCCGGATTAACGGGACGGCCGACACGACAAGCGCGACCGCAGCCGGAAATGCAAGCAGCAATGCCAGTTCCATCGCGCGGTTCTGGGTATGCGTTGCTGCTGCGCCATTTCCGCTGCTTATCTGGCGTGACAGGCTGGGAAGGATCGCTGTGCCGACGCCAATGCCGATCAGGCCAAGCGGAAGCTGGTTCAGCCGGTCTGCAAAATAAAGGTAACTGACCGCGCCTTGCTCGAGGAACCGCGCTGCGAGCGACGTCGAAATCAGCAAGTTAAACTGGATCGCGCCTTGTCCGATTGCAGCAGGGCCGATCAGCCACAGCATTTTCTTCACGTCGGGCGAGAGCTTGGGCAACCCAAGCGTCAAAACAACACCCGCGCGGCGGCATGACCAGACGAGCCAGAGCAGCTGAAGGAAACCCGCAACTGTGACAGCAATCGCCTGCGTTTCCGCTGTATCGGCCTGCGTGCTTCCCCGAAACAACAGGATTGCGACAATCATCGCAATGTTGAGCAGGATCGGCGCGGCGGCATTCACCCAGAAGCGGTTGAGCGAATTGAGAATGCCCCCCATCAGCGACACCAGTGAAATCAGCGCTAGATAAGGAAATGTGATCCGCGTCAGGTGGGTTGCCAGCGCGAATTTACCGGGGCCACCGTCCGGAAATCCGCCGGTAAGAGCATAAACAACTGGCCCCGCCGCAATCATCATGATGATGGTGAAAAGCACCAGGAAAGGCAACAGTACTGACAGCACTTGCCCCGCAAACTCATTGGCCGCCGCAAGCCCCGTATCAACCTGTTCCTGCTCGGCCTCGGTCATTCGCCGGTTGAACATTGGCACGAAAACGGCGGCAAACGCCCCTTCGGCGAACAGCGCGCGGAACAGATTGGGCAACCGCCACGCGATCAGAAAGGCGTCGGATGCAAAGCCCGCACCGACGAATCGCGCCATCAACATATCGCGAACCATGCCGAGGACGCGGCTGACGAGGGTGAGCCCGCCGATGGAAGCCGTGGCGCGGACGAGGTTCATTGCGTCCGCGCGGGCACTTACGCCTGACCTACCGGATTACCCATCTGCTCGGCCTGTGCAGCCTGCGCCAGATACAGCTGCCCGAAATCAATGGGCTCCAGCATCAGTGGCGGAAATCCACCGTCGCGCACGACATCGGCAAGCGTACGGCGGGCGAAGGGAAACAGGATGCGCGGCGCTTCGGCGAGCAGGAACGGCTGAAGCTGGTCTTCGGGAATGTTGCGAAGTGCGAACAGCCCCGCATAGGACAGCTCGACCTGAAATGCAGTCTTGTCGGCTGCGGCTGCTTTCACTTCGATTTTCAAGACAACTTCATACATGTCATCGCCAACTTGGCCCGACGCAATGTTGAACTGGACGTCGATCTGCGGTTGGCCCTGCCACTGGTATACGGCGGGTGCGTTCGGATTTTCGAAGGACAAATCCTTCACATATTGCGAGACCACGCCGGCCTGCGGGCTGGTATCTTCGCCATTGGGGAGTGCTTCGGTGCCCTGTTCGTCGGCCATGTCGTCTTGATCCTGCAAAATATATTGGAATATCGAAGCCGCGCGCCTAGCAGGAGGAAACCCCCAAGGGCAATGCCAGTTTGTATCGTCATGGCATGCGCCCTATGTAGGGTTTTAGAAGTCCTCGGAGGTTTTGTGGTCGCTATCGTTCTTCTCGCAATGGTTACGGCGTTTAT
>JANOZQ010000085.1:0-3048 GCA_031429555.1 Sphingomonas sp.
CCTCGACGACGTCAACTTCGAACGCCGTGAGTACAAGAAATGGGCGGCCTATGCGCAGGCGAAGTCGGCCAATGCGCTGTTCGCGCTCCACCTCGACCAGCTGGGCGAACCGCACGGCATCCGGGCTTTCTCGGTCCATCCCGGCGGGATCAAAACCCCGCTGCAACGCCACCTGACGATGGAAGAACAGATTGTGATGGGCTGGTATAAGCCCGACGGTTCGCTGATCGACATATTCAAAACGGTCGAGCAAGGCGCGGCAACCACCGTCTGGTGCGCGACGTCGCCAATGCTCGACGGCAAGGGCGGCGTGTACTGCGAGGATTGCGACATTGCGCCGATGTGGGCCGAAGGCATGTCCGCTTATGCCGGTGTGCGGCCGCATATCACCGATGGGGCACTGGCGGCGGCGCTTTGGCGTCTGTCCGAAGATATGACGGGTGTCACCTTCACCTGAATGCTGCGTTGCAACATTCGCAATCACGGTTGCATCCTGTGCGGTTGCGGTCGCGCGCCACGCATTGCAGTTTGCAACCGACAACAGAAAATCGAGGCCTGAACGGCAGAACTCCTCTTTCAAAAGGAACCTGCCATGTTGAAGACCATTTCGATCCTGATCGCCGCTGCTGCGATCACCGCGCCCGCGCTTGCCGAGACATTCGTTCATGAAGGCGTGACTTATGTCTATTCAATCGAACAGCGCGGCAATATGCAAATCCTCACCGGCGAAAACAGCAAAACCCGCCAGCCGTTCACGCTGCGTGTTTCGCGCAACTGGGTGGACGGGGAGGTGGGCGGTAGCCCCGTTTCCTTCTCGAAGCGCGATGTCATCCGCCTGAAACCAACAGTCTCGACGACCGAAATCGCCGCTCGATAAGTTCAGCACATCCTGACGGGTATGCAGATACCCGTCAGGAAAGGCGCACTTATGCTTGACGAATTGTGCAACAATCGTCATTGGGCATGCAGCGACGCCGCTCCGCATCCGGGGCGGCGCGTTTCGTTATAAGGTCTGCGCCCGTGAAGGCACTCATGAAGACCACGAAAGCGGTCAAGCCGTTTGATGTGGAAAAGAAATGGCATCTGGTTGATGCCGATGGTCTGGTCGTTGGCCGCGTCGCCACGATTGTCGCGAACATCCTGCGCGGCAAGCATAAGCCGACCTACACCCCGCATGTCGATTGCGGCGACAATGTCATCATCATCAATGCCGAAAAAGTGCGCTTCACCGGCAAGAAAATGACCGACAAAATTTATTACAAACACACCGGTCACCCGGGCGGCATCAAGGAAACGACGCCAGCCAAGATTCTCGACGGCAAGTTCCCCGAGCGCGTCCTTGAAAAGGCTGTCGAGCGGATGATCCCGCGCGGACCGCTGGGCCGTGACCAGATGCGGTCTTTGCGTATCTTCAAGGGCACCGAGCATCCGCACACGGCGCAGAACCCCGAAATTCTCGATGTCGCCAGCATGAACCGCAAGAACAAGGTGGGCGCATAATGTCCGAAACATCCGATAACCGCCAGTCGCTTGCCGACCTAGCCGCGCTGACCGGCGCACCTGTGCCTGTCGTTGCCGAGGCCCCTGCGGCACCGGTTAGCGAAAGCGAAGATCACATTGCCGCGCCTGTATCGAACGAGCCGGTCCGCGAACCGATGCCGCTGCGTGAAGCGATCATCGATGCGCAGGGCCGTGCTTATGCAACGGGTCGCCGCAAGGATGCCGTTGCCCGCGTCTGGATCAAGCCCGGCAGCGGCAAGATCATCGTCAATGGTCGCGATCAGGAGATCTATTTCGCGCGGCCGACGCTGCGTCTCGTGATCAGCCAGGCGTTCGAAGTTGCCGACCGTGTCGGTGGCTATGACGTGGTCTGTACTGTCAAGGGCGGTGGCCTTTCGGGCCAGGCGGGCGCTGTGCGTCATGGCATCAGCCAAGCGCTGACCCGCTTCGAACCGATCCTGCGTGCGCCGGTCAAGGCAGCCGGGTTCCTGACCCGCGACAGCCGCGCGGTCGAACGCAAGAAATACGGCAAGGCAAAAGCACGCAAGAGCTTCCAGTTCTCGAAGCGCTAAACGTCAACCGTATCGTTTTCAAAACGGCGGTTCCCTTACGGGAGCCGCCGTTTTCGTATTCGCATTAACGACGTTCACTTGGCGTATATATTGTGTTCGGCTATGGTGTGCCCAAAGGGACTTTGACGTGCTGGACGAGACAACCGATTCGAAAAGCCGGGTGGCGATGGCACAGCTATTGGCCGAAAACGAAGGCCTGCGAGCTGCGCTCGACGGGATGCGCGCGCGCGTGGAGGAGCTCGAGCGGCTGGCCGACAGCGACACGTTGACGCCGCTGCCCAACCGCCGTGTCTTTGTCCGCGAAGTCGAGCGCGTGTCGCGGCAAGTTGCACGCTATGAAACACCGGCTGCGGTGATGTTCGTTGACGTTAATGCGCTCAAAGCGATCAACGATGCGCACGGGCACCAAGCGGGCGATGCCGCGCTGATCCATGTTGCCGCCATTCTGATGCGTGAGCTGCGCGCAACCGATGTCGTCGCGCGGATCGGCGGCGACGAATTCGGTTTGTTGCTCGACCATCTCGACGAAGACGCAGCCGCGGCCAAGGCAGCATCGCTTGTCGCGGTGCTGGCAGGCGAACCGCTGGATCTGGGTGCACGGCGGCTTGCCGTGGGACTTTCGATCGGCCTGACGATGATCCGTAAGGAGGACAGCGTCGACGCGATTCTCGCGCGCGCCGACGCCGACATGTATGCAGCGAAAGCGGCTCAGCGCTCGCTTAGATAATAGCGTTCGCGTGGCGTGAGGTCGTCGTTCAGTTCATAGATAATCGGTTGCCCCGTCGGAATTTCCAGTCCCGAAATATCCTCATCCGAAATCCCCGACAAATGTTTGACCAGCGCACGTAATGAATTGCCGTGTGCTGAAATGATAACCCGCTTTCCGGTACGCAGTTCGGGCGCAATCCGCATTTCCCAATAGGGCAGCACGCGGACAATCGTGTCTTTCAGGCTCTCGGCATTGGGTATCGCGATA
>JANOZQ010000086.1:0-3456 GCA_031429555.1 Sphingomonas sp.
GCAGCATCGGCCAGCGATGCGTAAAGCCCTGCCCCCACGCCCGCGAGCATTGCCGCGCCGAGTGCTGTTGTTTCCACAAACTTTGGCCGCTCCACGCCGACATTAAGTATGTCGGCCAAGTCCTGCGCCATCCAGTCGTTAGCGACCATCCCGCCATCGATGCGCAATTCTGCCCAATCTGCACTGTCGGCGGCAAAAGCGTTTTTGAGATCGCTGGTCTGGTGCGCCATCGCTTCAAGCGCGGCACGGACGACATGTGCCTTCTTCGCCGCAAAGCTCAGCCCCGAAATTAACGCACGGGCATTGGGCGTCCAGTGCGGCGCACCCAGCCCCGAAAGTGCGGGCACGAGGTAAACGCCGCCATTATCGGGGACACTGCGCGCCAGCGCTTCGCTATCGCCCGCATTTTCGATGAGTTGCAGGTCGTCACGAAGCCACTGCATCAGGCTGCCCGCAACAAAAACCGACCCTTCGAGCGCATAATGCCGCTCGCCGCCGATCTGCCAGGCGATGGTCGATAGCAGGCGATGGCGCGATTGTGGGAGCGTGCGCCCTGTTTGGGTGAGAACAAACGCGCCCGTGCCGAAAGTGGCCTTGGTCTGGCCGGGCGACAAGCATCCCTGCCCTATTAACGCCGCCTGTTGATCGCCCGCCATCCCACATATCGGAATCGCGCCGCCGAACAGGTCAAACGTCGTTGTGCCGAGATCACCCGCACAATCGACAATTTCGGGAAGTATGGAACGCGGCACCCCGAACAGGTCGCACAGGCCGTCATCCCAGCCGCTGCTGCCGATGGCCATCAATGCGGTGCGCGAGGCGTTGGTCGCATCGCTGATATGCGCGCCGCCGGTCAGTCTGAAAATCAAGTAGCTTTCGATGGTCCCGACCGCGAGATTGTCGCCTGCGTCTTTCAACTGCGGCCAATTTGCGAGCGCCCAGCCGATTTTAGATCCTGAAAAATAGGGATCGAGCAACAAACCCGTCTTTGCCTGTACGGTCGGTTCGTTGCCGTCGGCCTTCAGGCGTTCGCAGATATCCGCGGTCCGCCGGTCCTGCCAGACAATCGCGGGGGCAAGCGGTTCGCCCGTCCGCCGGTCCCAGAACACGATGGTCTCACGCTGGTTGGTGATGCCGATCCCCGCGATCCGGCCCGCCCCGCCTGCCTTTGTGATCATCGCGCGCGCGCATTCGAGTGTCAGCGCCCAGATTTCGGCTGCGTCATGTTCGACCAATCCGGGTGCGGGATAATGCTGCGTGACCGGCTTCTGGCAGCTCCCCAGACACGTCCCGTCGACCGCAAACAGCATCGCACGCGTGGACGTCGTTCCTTCATCAATAACGAGAATATGGTCGCCCATGCCTTCCACCACCCGCAATTTCACGTTAGCGGCCATCGCTGATGCAATCGATTTTGTCCACATGACCGCACTCCGCTTTGACGCCGGTGAGATGACGCTGGTGATCGGTTGCGCGATTGGTTCGCCGCCGCATGTGATCCATTGGGGCGGACGATTAGATGCTGCGACCAATGTGGATGATCTGGTGCGGCTGGGGACACGGCAGGGCGGCCCCGGTGGTCCCGATGTTGCCATCGCGGTGTCGCTGGCAATGGAGCCGGGACTGGGCCTGCTGGGGCCGTGCGGGTTAGCGGCGCATCGCGAAGGGCGGGATTGGGGCAGCCGGTTCGATGTCGTCAAGGTCATTGAAACACTGAATGGCGCGACGATCAAATGCGCTGATGTGCGGACCGAACTGGGCCTTGAATATGCAATCACTGTCGATCAGCCGACGGGGATTCTGACGATTGGCGCGACAGTTACCAACTATGGTGGAACGCCGCTCGACGTCACCGAGATGGCAACCGCTTTCCTGCCGATCCCGCAAACATGCACGCAAATCGTCGGCTTTTCGGGCCGCTGGACCGACGAGTTCCGCCGCGAGCGCCTTGACCGCTTTACTGGGGCCTATGTCCGCGAAAACCGGCGGGGGCGGACTTCGCACGACAGTTTTCCGGCGGTTATCCTGTGCAATGGCGCGACCACCGAAAATGCCGGCGAGGCATTTGGCCTGACGCTGGCGTGGAGCGGCAACCACCGCGTCCGCGTCGATACACTGAACGATGGGCGGGTATTCGCGTCAATGGGGACACTGATGCTACCCGGCGAAACCCGCCTTGCGCCGGGCGAAAGCTACGAAAGCCCAGCAATTGTCGCAGGCTACTCGGCGAACGGTCTCGCCCAACTCAGCCGTCATTTCCATGGGCACGTCAGAACGAATATCCTCCGCCCATCGACCCGTGCTAAGCCGCGCCCAGTGCATTACAACACATGGGAAGCCGTCTGGTTTGACCATGATGTCGACAAGCTGAAGGACCTCGCTACCCGCGCCGCCGCATTGGGGGTCGAACGGTTCGTCCTTGATGATGGCTGGTTCGGCGGGCGTCGGCATGACCGCGCGGGGTTGGGTGACTGGACGGTTTCGGACGCCGTCTACCCCGATGGTCTCAAGCCGCTGGTCGATCATGTCACCGGGCTCGGTATGGAAATGGGCCTTTGGTTCGAGCCAGAAATGGTCAACCCCGACAGCGACCTGTATCGCGCGCATCCAGATTGGACGTTGCGGATCGCGGGGATCGATCAAGTCCCCTTCCGCCACCAATATGTCCTCGATATATCACGAGCCGACGTCAGCGATTATCTGTTCGGGCGTATCGATGCCGTGCTGCGCGACCATGCCATCCGCTACATCAAATGGGACATGAACCGCGACCTGAACCATCCTGGCGATGCACAGGCGCGCCCGCGCGCGCTGGCGCAAGTGACGGCGCTTTATGCGCTGATCGACCGCATCCGCACCGCCCACCCAACGGTCGAGATCGAAAGCTGTGCGTCGGGCGGCGCGCGGGCCGATCTCGGCATATTGGCGCATACCGACCGCATCTGGACGTCGGACAGCAACGATGCAATCGACCGCCAGCATATTCAGCGAGGGGCGTCTTTCTTCCTGCCCACTGACGTCATCGGCGCGCATGTCGGGCCGTCGACTTGCCACCAGACGGGCCGCAAGCTGAGCATGGCAATGCGCGCAGGCACCGCGATGACGGGGCACATGGGGCTTGAGCTGAACCTGCTGACCGAGCCGCAAGCCGATCTCGACCAGCTGAAGGCCGCGATTGCGCTGCACAAGGAACACCGCGCGCTGATCCATAACGGCGATTTTCAGCGGCTGGACACGCCCGATTATCTCAACATCGTAGGTGTCGTCGCGGCGGACCGAAGCGAGGCGATCTGGTCGGTGGCGTTCTTGTCTGGCCATCCGGCGACGCTGCCTGACCGGCTCCGCCCTACCGGTCTTGATCCGGCGGCGCGCTATCGGGTGAAGATTATCTGGCCGACCGATTGGCGCTCAATATCGGGGCCATCGGTCGTCGATGCGCTCGACTTGGTCGGCGAA
>JANOZQ010000087.1:0-3647 GCA_031429555.1 Sphingomonas sp.
GGCGTTGACTGCGCAGTCGCAAGCGAAGGCATGACCAGCGCGGTGCTTGCCGACAAAATAATCGCCAGTTTGCTGATGTGACGCATGAAAACCCCCGTTTCGAATCTTTGTTGTCCGGACATTAAGCAACAAGTTTGTCACAAAAGCTAGAGGGTCAGTTCGCTTCCGAAACGGCAACCAGAGCGGCGTCTATCGTCGGCGTTGCGCGCGTATCCGACGGCATGTCGTTGGCCAAAATTGAAAAGGTGAGTTCGCGCCCGCTTCTGGCAATCATGTAACCGGACAGCGCAGCGGTGGCGTTAAGCCCGCCGGTTTTGGCAAAGATGCGGCCCTCCAGCGCAGTGCCTTTGAAACGCCGCGCGATGGTGCCATCGACCCCACCAACCGGCAACGACGCACGCCATATAGCGCCCCACGGCTGTATTGCGACCCAGCGCAGGAAGGTCACCGTCCCGCGTGGTGCAATGCGGTTGTAGGTCGACATCCCCGATCCATCGGCAAAGTCATAGGCAGTGCGCGGCACACCTACTTTGGTCAGCATTGTCTCAATCGCTCTCAGGCCGCCATCGAGGCCGCCGCCCAGTCGCCGCGCCAGCAAATCCGCATGCAGGTTCTGGCTGATTTTGTTGATGATCCTGATGTCCTCGGCGAGCGGCGGCGGCGTAAGGCGGGCGAGGACGACTCCAGAGTCAGGACTGGGGCTGATCGGCGCATCGCCTTTATAAAGTGACCGGATTTCGCCTTTCAAGCGCACCCCGCGGTCCTTGAGTAACGCCGCCAGCCGCCATGCGGCGTAATGCGCTGGGTCGTCGATCCCCAGCGCAATCTGTTCGGGCGGCGCGCCCACTTCGATCTGTCCAAAGACAATGACCCGCCGTTCAAAGGGCAGGCGCTTCACGTCAATCGTTGTCGGCCCGCGGGCAATCGTCGTCGCGCGGTTTTCGATAGCGAAATAACCAGAGGAAAAACTTGTTGCGGGCGGCTGTCCAATAATACCCGCCGTCACTGTCAGCGGTAGTTCATTACTGTCGAGGCTTAGCGCCGATATGCCGGTGCCCGACCGCCCGGCGACGTTGTTCCAGCTCATGCCGGGGCTCCACCGCTGGTCGGGCCACAGCGTCGCATCACCAATGATGTTGCGCACGCGCTTGGTTTTTGCCGCCACAGCGTCAGCAAGGGTGGCAAGGCAATCGATCGTGCAATTGGTCGCGCTTGACATGCGGGCATCGCCATATCCGGTCAGGATTACATCCTTACCCGCTAGCGCCACCGACGTGCCACCCTCGGCATCAGGCTGATCAAGCCCCTGCATCGCATGGTAAGCTGCGGCCGTTGTAAACATCTTGGTGTTTGATGCCGGAATGAAGCGCCCGTCGGGATTGACCGCCACAATTTCTTTCCCGTCGGCACCCGCCACAACCAGCCCGAACCGCGTGCCGGGACTTGCCGTGGCCAATATCGTTTCGACCCGCTGCTGCAGGGTTTGTGCCGACGCCGGCGCTGCCAAGCCCGCGAGCAAAAGAACGAGTGCAATCCGTTTCATAGGACTGATCATGCGCAACTCTGCTTTCGCACGCAAACCCGTGCAATATTTTCCGCTGTTCGCCGACCTGTGTTCGTGGCATGTTCCGGTCAAGAGGATGAAGTCCATGCGTTACATGCCCATCATGATCGCGCTCCTGATCTCGACACCGCTTGCTGCGGAACCAATGCGCGATGCGCCGGAGCTTGTCGCAACCATCGCCACGCGGACCGATACGGCCATGCGGATGACGGTGCCCGTCACCATTGAAGGACGCGGCCCCTATCATTTTGTCGTCGATACCGGGTCGGACCGTACGGTCGTTTCACAGGAACTGGCAACGCTGCTCAAACTTGCCGTTGGCCAGACGGTCACGATGCACAGCATGACCGGCGTTGGTCTCGCGAACACAGTGATGGTGCCTACATTAACACTTGCGGGACAAACGACGCGCGACATCAACGCGCCGGCACTGCAACAGGCGTATCTCGGCGGGCACGGGTTGCTGGGTATCGATACGTTGAAGGGGCGGCGCGTCGTCATGGACTTTGCCAAGCGAACGCTCTCGGTGCTCCGCGCGGGCGAACGGGAAGCCTATGACCCCGACACGATTGTCGTCACGGCGCGGTCAAAATACGGGCAGCTGGTTCTGGTCGATGCCGATGTCGATGGCACGCCAATTACCGTGATCATCGATTCGGGCGCCGAAACCACGGTCGGCAACGGTGCTCTTCGGGCGCTGCTCTCGAAGCGCAATCGCAAGATGCAGTTTTTCAAAACTGACATCATCGATGTTACCGGCGGTCGACTGGGGGCCGAATATGCGTCGGTCGGTCGCATCCGCCTCGCCGGTATTACAATCGAGAATGCGGTGATCGCCTTTGCCGATGCCCACCCGTTCAAGCGCTATGGCCTGCTGAACAAACCGGCGATGCTGCTCGGTATGGATACGTTGCGCAGTTTCCGGCGGGTATCGGTCGATTTTGCGCAGCGCAAGGTCCGCTTCCTACCGCCCGGCACGCTTGGATGAGCGCCTTTGAATTTGCGGGACATACGCTGCACGCCTTGCCGCAGGGGGCGTTGTTCTGGCCAGCCCGCCGTGCGTTGATTGTCGCTGATCTGCATTTTGAAAAAGCAAGCTGGTTCGCAAAATTCGGGCAGATGCTGCCGCCTTATGATTCAATCGCGACGCTGACGGATTTGACAGCGCTGGTTGCCGCAACCGTTCCTCGCGAACTCTGGTGCCTCGGTGACAGTTTCCACGATAGCGCAGGCGCGCGACGTTTGCCCGATCAGGCGCGGGCGATGTTGCTTCAGCTGACGAGCCAACTCGATTGGGTCTGGGTCACCGGCAACCATGACCATGCGCTTGATGATCCCTTTGGCGGGCGCATTGTCGAGGAAGCCGAGATCGACGGCCTGATCCTGCGTCATGAAGCCAACCCCGCTGACCCACGTCCCGAATTGTCGGGCCACTTCCACCCCAAACTCCGCGTCGCCATCCGTGGCCGCAATGTCGCGCGGCGCTGTTTCGTGGCCAGCGCAACGAAGCTGATCCTGCCTGCATTCGGTTCGCTGACGGGCGGCTTGGACGCGGGGCATCCCGAAATCGTCCGTGCCGTGGGCACCGGCGCACGCGCGCTTATCCCTGTGAATGACCGGCTGCTGAGCTTTCCGCTGGCAGCTTAGGCCGAAGGTTTTGCTACCCACAAAGCCGGGAACGTCCGCTTCAACGCCGCAACCTTCGGCGCATCCCAGCGCGTGATGTATCCGTGGTTGGGGTTCTTGAAAGCGAAGTCCTGATGATAGGTCTCGGCCGGAAAGAACCCGCCTGACTCGATTCTGGTCACGACAGGCGCGCTCCACACACCGCTTTTGCTGATTTGCGCGATGTAAGCGCGGGCAACGCGGGCCTGGTCGGGCGTCTGCGGGAAAATCGCGGAGCGATAGCTGGTGCCGCTGTCCGGCCCCTGCCGGTTCAACTCGGTCGGGTTATGCGCAACCGAGAAATAGACGCGGAGCAGCGTCGCATAGCTGATCTTGCGCGGATCATAGGTCACACGGATCGCTTCGGCATGGCGCGTCGTTTCGCTGCTGACTTTGTCGTAAGTCGCATCGGCAGCGC
>JANOZQ010000088.1:0-2152 GCA_031429555.1 Sphingomonas sp.
TCAGCCGGAGCCGTTTGCGCGAATGAGGGCGAAGCGATAAGCATCGTGGTGGTCAAAAGGGCAGCGGTAAATGTTTGGCGCGATGTCATTTTGGACCCCATTTTTTATTCGCGACAAGTTTGTGACTCCGGAGAGTCGCGGTCAACGGTTAACTGCTGCGACGCGGCAATTGCGCACTTAGCCGTGGCAGATTTGCAACTATTGCGGGGCGGCGGGGTAGGACGTCAGAATGTTGCCGAGCGTGGCTTTGAGGGGATCGAGATACGGCTCGAAAGCCTGCCACCCTTCGGTGCCGTCACGGAAGATCGGCTGGCGGACCTGTTCGGAAGACGGCGTGCGGACGGCGCGTTCGGTTTTGTGGAATTCGAGGGTTGCGGGTTCGAAATCAAGGCCGCAGTGGCGAAGCAGCGCGCGGGTTTCGGTTTCGGTGTTGTCGACCATTTGTTCGTAGATGACGCGGTGGACGCGGTTCGGGAGCACGCGGTCGATGTGCGCCATCAGGCGGACATAATCGGCATAGTAGCGGCCCATGTCGGTCAGGTCGTAGCTGAACGCCTGACCCTTGGCGAAATGCTGTTTGTAATTCGAAAAGCAGCAGCCGAGCGGATGGCGGCGCGCGTCGATGATCTTTGCATGCGGCAGGATCAGGTGGATGAAACCGGCGTGGACCCAGTTGTTGGGGAGCTTGTCGATGTAGAAGGGTCGGTCGGTCTTGCGCTGGATGCGGGTGCGGTCGAGGTAGGATTGGCCAAGGTCGTGCAGTGTTTCAGTGGAGAGGCTCGGCAGGTTCAGCGGATAATCGGGGGTGCGGGCAAGCGCGGGAATGTCGGGGAGTTCGGATGTCCCCTCGACAAGACTGTGGCTCGACAGGATTTGTTCGACGAGTGTCGAACCAGCGCGCGGCATGCCGAGGACGAAAATGGGGTCGGGGGCCGGGCAGCCCTGGCCAGAGCGTTGGTCAAAAAATTCGGGTGTGAACAGGCGAATGCAGGCATCGACGAAGCGCGTTGTATCGTCGGCGTCATAATCGATTTTGGTGCGGCGGAGCGTGTTGCCGGACGCGTAATGGGCGAAGGACGTGGCGGGGTCTTTGCCGTCCTCGAACGCCTTGCCGAGTGCGAAATCGAGGTGGAAGCGGTCTTCGTCGCTGATGTCAGCGGTGAGTGCGGATTGCATGGCAGCGATGTCGGCAGCCGTAAATTTGACGGTTTTGAGATTGGCGAGGCTCCACCAGACTTCGCCGAGACCGGGCTGGATGGCGAGCGCGCGGCGGTAGGCGGCGATGCCGTCGGCCTGGCGACCGACGGTCTTGAGCATATGGCCGTAGCTCATCCAGACCTTTGGCTGGTTGGGCGCTCCTTCCAGGACTTGGCCGTAAAGCTCGATGGCTTCGTCGAACCCGCCGATGCGGCCAAGGGCGGCGGCTTTCAGGTTTGAATGGCCGATATTCTCGGGATCGTCGATCAGGACTAGATCGAGTTCGGCGATGGCATCCGCTGGCTTGTTCTGGCGATAGAGGCAGGTCGCGAGGTTCGCCCGTGCGGCACCGAAATCGGGGGCGAGTTCCAATGCGCGTCGCAGCAGATTCTCGGCATCCTTGTAGCGTCCGATGCGTCCAGCGAGTTCGGCCATCATGCGGATCGCGGCAACGTCGAAGGGATCGGTTTTCAGGTGCGCGCGGAGCAGCGGTTCGGCATCCGACAGGCGGTTGTCGTGAAGCGCGAGTGCGGCTTCCATCAGTTGCGGGTTGTGGATCCCGCGCTGGATCGTTTCAGAGAGCGGCGACAACCGCATCGCCCATTGCGCGGGTACCGACTGTGCCGCCAAGGTCGCGCGTACGGTGTCCCGCTTCGAGCACCGCCTGCACGGCGCGTTCGATATGGTCGGCCGCGGCGGGGTTGTTCAGGCTGAAACGTAGCATCATTGCAGCGGAGAGGATTGTGGCGAGGGGGTTGGCAATGTCCTGTCCGGCGATGTCGGGGGCCGAGCCGTGGATCGGTTCGTACAAGCCAAAATTGGCGGCGTTCAAGGATGCACTGGGCAGCATGCCGATTGACCCGGTGAGCATCGATGCTTGGTCCGAGAGGATGTCGCCGAACATGTTGCCGGTCAGGATGACGTCGAACTGTTTGGGGCTTTTGACGAGCTGCAT
>JANOZQ010000089.1:0-1662 GCA_031429555.1 Sphingomonas sp.
CGCTACGAGCACACCGTTCGCGCCAAGCGACTCCGCCACCGGAATGGCCCGCGCGCCGGGCAAAACGACTCGCGAAGCCGATCCGCCGAACAATCCGCGCGCGTCCCGGTAACAATTGGCACCCGGGACAAAGACCCATTCGCCAATCCGTCCACGTGCTTCAGTTCCGGCATCGACGACACGGCCAACTGATTCGTAACCGGGGACCAACGGATAGCCCATGCCCGGAAATTCAGGCATTTTTCCTGACCATAACAGCCGCTCGGTGCCCGTACTGATCCCGCTCCAGGCAATGTCGACGACGATATCAGTGGGGGTTGGTTCGTTGAGGGCGAGCGAACGGAGCGTCAGGTGCTCCGGTGCTTCAAGTATGACCGCAACTGCGTCCATACGACCCTCCTCTGTCGCCCCGAACTGAATGTTTCGGTGGCCAGGAGTGTCACTCTAGCTGGACACTTTATGTTGTCAATCAAACTTTACGCTTTTGTGTGTCCAGCCAGAATGACACGTGCCGCCAGCGGCAGATCAGTGGGCAAGACACGGATGTCGCCAAGCCCCGCGGCACGCAGCATCGCGCAGTTTTCCTCGATACTGCGCGGTCGGCCTTGGCCCATTGCCCAGAGATACAAGCCGAAATAGCCATCGCCCATCGCGCGCGCGCTCTTGGTGCCCGCCATTGGCTCGGCAACCAGCAGCTTTCCGTCGGCGGGTAATGCTGCGGCAATGTTGCGCAGCAATTTCATCACCGGTTCGTCATCATGGTCGTGCATGATTCGCACCAGCGAGATCAAATCAAAGCCAGCGGGCAGCGCATCCTCAAAGAAATTGCCGCCGTGCGCGGTCAGTCCTTCAGGAGCCCGCGCGGCCACGGCCGGCAAATCGAACACGGCTGTTTCGAGTCGCGGATACGCCGCGCCAACCGCGCGCACGAATACGCCAGCGCCGCCCCCGACATCCAACAAGCGCCGGTGCCCACCGAATCGATAAGCCCCCAGAACCTGCTCGGCGACCATCGCCTGCGACGACGCCATCAGCGCGGAATAAGGCGCAACGGCATCCGCCGCTGCGTCACGCCCTTCGTCATAAGCCCAGTAAGCCGCCAACTGCCCCCCGCCCCCGCCGCGCCGCAGCAGCGCGACCGGGTCCGCGAGATCGGCATAGAGCAACGCATGATGCTCGATCATTTCGGCAACGCCCGGACTGCCGTGCAGCGACGCCCCCTGCGCACCCAGCATGTAGCGCCCGTCGTGCAACCGTTCGGCAATATGGATGGCGGCAGCCGCCTTGAGCAACCGGTCCGCCGCCGCTTCGGGCAGATCGGCAAACGCCGCTGCATTCATTACAGACAATGGCCCGCCTGCGAGTCGCGCGACCAATCCCGTCCGAACGCAGGCGAGCAAGACTTGTGAATAGACAAATCCGTTGACCAGATTGAACAGGCTTTCGGCCTTGTCCTGTCCGATCCCGCGCATCACCGGATTGCCCAGCGCGAAGGCGCGAAATCGCGGGCTGGCAAAGATACGGTTGCGCCAATTGATCCGACGCTGCTGCCACGTCGGTGTGTCTGAACTATTCGTCGGTTGCATCTGTCCAGTTTGCTGGACATAAATTCATTCGGCAAGCGGGAGTATGGTTTGAATGTCGGGCCAGCGGGCCATAATC
>JANOZQ010000090.1:0-1583 GCA_031429555.1 Sphingomonas sp.
CCGCCGCGCAACACATCGGCTGGGCAAGATCGATGACCGGATCGAACTGCTCGACGGTTATCTGATTGCGTATTTGAATTTGGACAGGGTGATCGAGATCATCCGGACCGAGGACGAGCCAAAGCCAGTGATGATCGCCGAGTTCGGGCTGAATGACCGGCAGGCCGAAGCGATCCTCAACATGCGGTTGCGCTCGCTGCGCCGTCTTGAGGAACTGGAAATCAAGACCGAGCGCGAGAAGCTCGACAAGGAACGCGCGGACCTCGCGGCGCTGATCGAAAGCCCCGCGCGGCAACGGACGAAGCTGAAGAAAGACCTGAGCAAGCTGCGCGAGAAATATGGTCTGGATACCAAACTCGGCGGGCGTCGCACGGTGATCGAGGAAGCGGCCCCGCCGCGTGACATCCCATTGGATGCGATGATCGAACGCGAGCCCGTGACCGTGATCCTGTCGGCCAAGGGATGGGTGCGCGCTTTGAAGGGGCACGCCGATTTGGCGAGCGCGGAAACGGCAAAGTTCAAGGAAGGCGATGGCCCTGCGTTCGCTATCCACGCGCAGACGACCGACAAGATATTGATCGTGGCGGCGGACGGGCGGTTTTATACCCTTCCCGCCGACAAGTTGCCGGGCGGACGCGGCTTTGGCGAACCGGTGCGCCTGATGATTGATTTGCCGGGTGATGTGGGCATCGTGCAATTGCTGGCAGCGCGCGCGGAGACAAAACTGTTGCTGGCAGCGTCCGACGGGCGCGGGTTTGTGGCAAAGGTTGTTGATGTGATCGCGGAAACACGCAAGGGGCGGCAGGTTGTCAATTTGCGGCCTGGTGCAAAGTTGATGGTGGTCCGGCCGATTGCCTCCGCACATGACAGCGTGGCGACAATGGGCGACAACCGCAAACTCGTGGTATTTCCGTTGAGCGAGCTTCCCGAAATGGGGCGTGGACAGGGCGTTACCTTGCAGCGATTCCGCGATGGCGGCCTCGCTGATGCCGTAACCTTGACGCTTGCCGAAGGACTAAGCTGGGCCATGGGCGGCGACAGTGGGCGGACGCGGACCGAAGCCGATCTGACGCCATGGCGCGCCGCGCGGGGTGCTGCAGGGCGGATGCCACCGACGGGTTTCCCGCGCGACAATCGCTTCGGCTGACAAGCACCGAAACCTTCAGCCCGCCTTAACCATTCAGGCTTACCGCAGAGGTAGTGAAGGTCGCCCAACACCCCCCCGTGCAGCACCGTGACGACGTGTGTGCCGAAAGACTGGTCTTTCTCAATGCGTTGCCGTGCGCGGCGGCGATTATCGACCGAATCGATGGCCTCGAAGTCATTGCAGCGAGTAACGAAGCCTTTGCGGCCATCCTGCGCGGTGGCGGTGATGCGATTGACATGGATGCCTGGCACCAGCGCGTCGCAGGAGTCATCATTGCGCAGAAAATCGACCGGGCCGACTGGCGCGATGGCGCGATTGTCGAGGGGCGGCATTACGCCGTCACGATTTCACCCCTGTCGCCCGACAGCGCCATGATCACGTTGATCGACCGCACCAACGAAGTTCAGACGGTTAAATCGCTCCGCAACGAAATGCT
>JANOZQ010000091.1:0-8852 GCA_031429555.1 Sphingomonas sp.
CCGCAGACCAATCCGCAGAACGCGCTTGGCGGCGGTCAGAACTTTGCCGACCTTCGCGCGCTGGGCAGCACGCGCACGCTGACGTTGATTGACGGACGCCGTTTCGTGCCCTCATCGGCGACCGGGCAGGTCGATCTCAACTTGATCCCGACGCTGATGATCGACCGCGTCGATGTCGTCACCGGCGGTGCATCGGCGGCTTACGGGTCGGACGCGGTCTCGGGTGTCGTCAACATTGTCACCAGCCGCAAGCTCGAAGGGTTCAAGGCCGATATTTCCTATGGCATATCGCAGGAAGGCGACGCCGCAGAGCGCCGCGCTTCGGTCGCGTTTGGAAGCGAATTTGCCGACGGGCGCGGCCATGTCGTCCTCGGTGGCGAATATGTAAAATCGGAGGGTATCAAAGACTATTACCAGCGCGACTGGGGGCGGCTTCAGGGCGAACTGGTGTCCTACATCGGGGCGCGACCAGCGGGCGAACCGTCACGCTTTTTCGCAACCGGCGTGCAGGCACTCGTCTATGCCTATGGCGGCGTGATCCTTGGTGTGAATGCCGATACCAATCCTGCCAACGGTGTCGATGTGCTGCGCGGTATCCAGTTCGGCCCGGGCGGTGTCATCCAGCCATTCCCATACGGCACGGTCGTCGGCACATCGTCGATCAACTTCACCGGCGGCAATCCTGGCCTTTATGCGCGCAACAGCCACACGCTGGTCCTGCCGGTGGATCGGCGCGTCGCAATGGCGCATGTCGATTATGATCTGACTGACAATCTGACAGTGTTTGTCGATGCGAATTACGGGCGCTCGGGCGCGACTTTCAACACGCCGTCGACGCGCGACACCACGGCCACCACTGTTGTTATTCGCCGCGACAATGCGTTCCTGCCGGCACCGGTCGCGGCGCTGATGGACGCCAACGCGATTACGTCGTTCGGGCTGGGTCGCCAGAACAATGATTTCGGCCCCGTTCGCGCGCGCAACGAGAATACGACCGGGCGGATCGTCGCGGGGCTCGAGGGTAAGTTGGGCAGCGGCTGGTCGTTCGACGCTTACTATTCCTACGGCCGCAATGAGTTTGATTCGACCATCCGTAATCTGCGCGTCGAACAGAATTATCGCTTTGCGTTCGATTCAATTCTGGTTGGCGGCGTGCCGGTCTGCCGTGACCTGACCGCGCGCGCCAATGGCTGCCAGCCGATCAACCTGTTCGGTGTCGGTTCACCAAGCCAGGCCGCAATCGGCTATGTCAACGCGACCGCGCTTTATAAAGTCGAGACCGTGCAGCAAGTCGCGGCCGCCAATATCCGCGGCGAGCCATTCTCGACGTGGGCGGGGCCCGTCGCCATCGCGTTCGGCGGCGAATATCGCAAGGAAGAAGCAAAAGCCGCAACCGACGCGATCTCGCAGGCATCAGGCTTTAACTACAGCAATCCCAAAGCCTTCGACGGATCAATCACGGTCAAGGAAGGCTATGCCGAAGTTGTCGTGCCACTCGCGCGCGAAACCCCGTTCTTGCACAGCCTCGATCTGAACGGGGCGATCCGATATACCGATTACAGCACGACCGGCGGCGTGACGACGTGGAAGGTCGGCGCGACGTGGGAACCGGTTGATGGCATCCTCCTGCGCGGCACGGTTTCGCGTGACATCCGCGCCCCGAACAACAGCGACTTGTTCGCCGTGAACAGCGTCCGTGCGACCCTGCTCAACAGCTTTACGGGCGTCACGGACCAGTTCACGGTCATCACGCAATCAAGCCCGACATTGCAGCCCGAAAAGGCCGACACCAAAACAGCCGGCATCTCGCTGTCGCCGGGTTTTCTGCCCGGTTTCAACCTGTCGGTCGACTATTATGAGATTGGTATCGGCAATGCCATTGCCACCTTGCCAGCGCAGACGCTTATCGACGGCTGCGTCGCCGAAGTCGGTCGTGGTGCACCGGGTTTCAACTGCAGCTTCATCACGCGCAACGGCACGGCGATCAGCGCGGTCAGCACGCAATTGCTGAACATTGCACGGCTGACGACCAAAGGCGTCGATTTCGATGCGAGCTACCGCTTTCCGCTGGGAACGGGGCGTATGACAGCACGGTTTTCGGGCAATTACGTCGCAAAGCTTGAAACCGACGATGGCACCGGCGTGCGGCGGTCGTTCAATTCGGCTGGTGTCATCACGACGGTCGGCGGTCTTGTTGATCGCGCGGGACAGTCGGGCGGTTTCACGTCGGGTGTGATCACCAACGGCGCAACCAGCATCCCGAGCTGGATCGTCAGCGGATCGCTGACCTATGCCATCGGGCCGTTGACGACGACCGCACAAGGCCGCTGGATCGCCAGCGGCGTGCTCGACAAGACGCTGGTCGGACCCGGCGACGCAGACTATAATCCGGCATCACCGATCTCGATTGCCAACAACCGCATCCCCAGTGTGTTTTACCTGAACCTGTCGGCGTCGGTCGATGTGATCAACGACGGCAAGCGCAAGGTGCAATTTTATGGCGTCGTCAACAATGCGACGAACAAGGATGTGCCATTCCCCGCAGTCGGGGTGACGGGGCTGTTTGACCGCGTTGGCCGTTTCTTCAAAGCTGGCATCCGCGTTACCTATTGAAAGTTGCTGTGTGACTGCCGAACAAGACTATCCAAAGCCATCGCTGTTCATTGCAGGCGTGTGGCGCGGCGCAAGTGATGGCGGCACGATTCCGGTTGTGAATCCCGCGACTGGCGCTGTCATCGGCGATCTGCCGGTGGCGACGCGAGCTGATTTAGATGAAGCGCTTGCGGCGGCGGACGCTGGCTTCAGGACATGGCGCAATGTCTCGGCCTATGACCGGTCAAAAATCCTGCGCGCGGCTGCACAGTTGATGCGCGAACGTGCGTCGCAGATTGGTGCAATCGCGACGACCGAGCAGGGCAAGCCAATCGCGGAGTCAACGGCAGAGGCGTTTGCCAGCGCCGACATTTTTGACTGGTATGCCGAAGAAGGGCGGCGTGCCTATGGGCGGATCGTGCCGTCAAAGCATCCCGGCGTCCGACACCTTGTCACAAAGGAACCCATTGGACCGGTGGCGGCTTTTTCGCCGTGGAACTTCCCGACGACCATCCCGTCTCGCAAGATCGCAGCGGCGCTTGCCGCCGGCTGTTCGGTCATCATCAAGCCCGCCGAAGAAACGCCGGGAAGCGCGCTGGCCCTTGCCCGCGCGCTCAACGATGCCGGATTGCCAAAGGGTGCGCTCAACGTCGTGTTCGGCGTTCCGGCCGATATTTCGACGTATCTGATTGCGTCGCCAGTGATCCGCAAGGTCAGCTTCACGGGATCGACTGCCGTCGGCAAGCATCTGGGTGTCCTCGCGGCACAAGGCATGAAGCCGACAACGATGGAGCTGGGCGGGCACGCGCCGGTCATTGTCTTCGCCGATGCCGATCTTGATCGCGCGGTGGCGACGCTGGCGGCCAGCAAATACCGCAATGCGGGCCAGATATGCATCGCGCCAACGCGCTTTTATTTGCACGACAGTATCCACGATGCTTTTGTTGAAAAGTTCACGGCGGCAGCAAGCCGGTTGCAACTGGGCAATGGCCTTGATCCTGCGACAATGATGGGCCCACTTGCCAACCCGCGCCGCATCACGGCGATGAACGACATGATTGATGACGCGGTGGCAAAGGGCGCGCGTATCGCAACCGGCGGTAGTGTCGTGAGCGGGCCGGGCAATTTCTGGCATCCGACTGTTCTGGCGGACGTGCCGAACGAAGCCCGCATCATGAATGAAGAGCCGTTCGGGCCTGTCGCTGTAACGCAGCGGTTCGAAAATTATGGCGCGGTCGTCGCGCAGGCAAACCGGCTGCCCTACGGTCTCGCAGCCTATGCGTGGACCCAGTCTGCGCGAACTGCCGCCGACATCGGCAATGACATCGAAGCCGGCATGATCGGTGTTAATTTCGGTGCGTTGACCGGGCCTGAAACGCACTTCGGCGGCGTGAAGGAAAGCGGCCACGGCTCCGAAGGCGGGATAGAGGGGCTCGACGCCTATCTCGTCCACAAATATATCGCCCAAGGCTAACCCTTGTCTGGCCAAATAGATTGAACATCGCGCGCGATCTGTATTATTCCCGTAATTAAGAATAGGGGTCTCCGGTTCGAAAAGCCGGACGGAGCAGGATATGCCCGCGATGATAAAGGTTGCAGCACGCGCAAAAGCGGCCCCCAAGAAACGCGGGCAGGGGCGCCCCGTATCCGGCGAAAATGACGTCGGGCGCGAACGCTTGCTGGCCGCCACCGAAAAGCTGTTGCGGATGATGCCACCAGCGCACGTCACGATTTCGCGCATTGCGCGCGAAGCCAATGCCGATCCAGCGCTGATCCGTTATTATTTTGGCAATCGCGCGGCATTGCTGGTTGCCGTCGTTGATCGCGTAACCGCGCACCCGCAGCGAGACGTGTCGGTCAAAAACAAACCGACCATTGCGCTGGCGGACCATATCGTACGGACGGTGCAGCTCGTTCGTCGTGCGCCGTTTTTGCACCGGCTGATCAATGACGAACTGGAGCAGGCCGGAACCGAGGACGCGCGTGCCCGTGTTCGGGCGATGAATCTCGACCTGATCGAATTTTACCGCAGCTTGCTGCATGCCGACGGCGGCAGCGAACTTGTCGAGGCTGACCCGTTGTTCCTTTATCTTACGGTGCTTGGCGCGAGCGACTTCTTTTCCTCGGCGGAACCGCTGATCCGCGATCTCGTACCTGACGGTACCGACATGGAGAAACTGACGACCGGTTTTCAGGAATTTCTGGTCAAACTTGTCTTTGATGGCCTGCGCAAGCGCTGACGTCAGGTCGAAATATCAAGCGGCGGTTCGATCTGCGACAACACACGGACATGTTCGACCATCATCGGAAAGCTGAAACCGCCGTTGAGTTTGATCCGGAACGTGAACAGCAGGAACGGATGGGCGCCCGCGGCGAACATGCCGCCGAAATCGCGTTCGAAAAGCTGCCGATGCTCCTCGTCGGTCAATCCCCGGTCTGCCAGAAACACCTCCGGCGTTGCCATGAAGATCGCGGCCTTTGCGTCGTCGCGCGCGACTTCCCACAGGACTTTGTTGACAGCGTAGCGGCTCATATCCGGGCTCCGTTCAACTGGTCTTCGGTCCATTCAAGCAGGATCATCAGCGGCTGCTTGTCTGATGGCACATAATCGTGCCACGAAAAGGGGGCACCGTTCGCAACGCCGTAAGCGAAGATAAAGCCAAGAAATCCCGGCGTGTTATTGCCTTCCGCATACATTTCTTCCCACGATGAATGCGCGACGAGGTCAGCGACATCGTTGCGCAGCATCGCCGCGTTGATGGTGCGGTCCCACTCGCTTTCGGGCCGTTCGGTATGACGCAGCATATAGGGGCCACCAACGCCATTGGTCATATGTCCGGTGCAAATCACCGCGACGCGCAAATCCTCGTCCCATTCCTCGATAATCTTGCGGACGATGCCGCCGATTTTCAGATAGCGCCGCGCCGGTGGCACGGGCGGCGCAAGGAAATTCAGGAATATCGGAACAATCGGGATGTCGGCCTGCGGCCGCATGAAATTCAGCGGAACCGAGAACGCATGATCGACAACAAATTCGTCTGAGTAAGCAAAATCAACCTCATGTTCGAAGCCCTGCGTCAAAAGGGTGCGCGCCAATCGCCCTTCGATCGGTGCGTCATAGGTGGCGAGACCCCAATCGCGTTGTTCATAGCCCGGCGGGCCCGCGATCCGTTCCGACTTGCCTATCAGGAAAGGCGGCATGTTGTTGAAGAAGAACTGGCACAAATGGTCGCTGCCGGCCATGACGATAACATCGGGTTTCGACGCCGCCAGCCCGTCGCGCATCCGTGCGATCCCCTCGATCAGGCGGGTCGCCTCGGGTGAAACCGGCCTGCCATCGCGTCCAAGGCCGGGCAGGACCGGATCATGCGGACAGACCGAGAGGTGAACAATCTTTGCCATCTTTGACTTTCGGTAATGGACGACCGGCAATACGCAGGACCAATTGACCAGACGAGTATTCCGCGGAGGACACGTTGTCGAATTGGTGGTTGTGATAGCTGCTATCTGAAATTGCGACTTGTGACGGGGTGCGACCATCTGCATGCTTTACCAATGGACACTGCAACACACCGCGCTGGATCTACCTACTCGCGCACCGCAATCGCGCTACACTGGGCCATTGCTGCTCTCGTGCTCGCGACCATTCCCCTTGGCTGGTTCGGTGCGACCTATGAAACAGAAATCGCCCAGTCGGCGACCAACGCGCACAAGTCGATCGGAATATTGATCCTCACATTGACGCTGGCCCGCGTTGCGTGGCGGTTGTCGCACAAGCCGCCTGCGCTGCCGGAGACGATGGCACCCGCGCTCCGCTGGGTGGCTAAAATCACCCATGTTCTGTTTTACACGCTTCTGCTCGTGCTGCCGCTAAGCGGATGGTGGATGAGTTCGGCAGTGCCCGATCCCGGTCGGCATGAATTCGGCTTTGGCCTTTTCAATGTTCCGTTTTTACCAGTGCCGCGCGGTTGGCCATCAGCGGGTCCAGCCCATTTTATCCACACAAACCTTGCCTGGCTGATGATTGGCCTGGTGTTGCTGCACATCGGCGCAGCGCTCAAACATCAGTTTATCGACAAGGATAACATCTTGGCGCGGATGCTCCCGCGACAGACGTAGCTGCACCACATATTTAATGTATCGAGAGGTAATCCATGTCCGACACTGCCCCCAAGGCTCAGGGCCGCGGCCCGCTGCCCATGAAATTCCCGCACGAGCCCGAGCGCATCCGTAAAGGTGCCGAACTGATCGCCGCGATGCGCCGCAAGGAGATCGAAATTCAGGGCGAGGAAGGGCTTCCGGAGGACGCCTACCCGCGCAACATCGACGAAGCGCAGCTGATGGCCGACATGGTTGCCAACATCCTCGGCTGGCCCATCCTTGGCTACAAATACTACATCAACGCCCGCATCCAGCAGGCACCGATGATGTCGCCGATCTACCATATCTGGCAAAGTCCGGCAGTCCTGTCCGAAGCGGATTCGCAGCATCGATGGATCGAACCCGAACTGGCGTTCCGCTCGTTGCGCGACTTTCCCGCGCGCGACAAACCCTATGGCTATCAGGAAATCATCGAAGGGGTCGAAGCCGTACCCGTGTTTGAAATCATCGGCCCGCGCTTTCGCTTTGACTCCCCGCAACATATGCGCGCGCTGGTCAACGCGCGCCGCGACAATCCGAAATTCGACGGGATGGCCGACAGTCATGCGTCGGGCGGCTATGTCGTCGGCAAGGCCGCCAAGGACTGGAAGGACCTTGACTGGCTGAATATGCGCGTGACGATGGATGCGGGCGACGACCGTATGGTCGATACCGTGGGCGGCCATCCGCTCGTCGATCCCTTCATCTCGACGGTCCCGCTGATCAATACGCTGCGGCGTAAGGGGAAGGGCGTGGCTGCGGGGCAGTTGCTGGCAAGCCATAGCTATTCGGGGTTCCTGTCGGTGCCCGCCGATGTGCCTGTGATCAGCACGTTCAGCTATTTCGATCCAATCGAGGCGATCTTCAAATCTGCCTGAGTGACAGCTGGCCACGCGCGCTTGCGGGCGCGGCCACGGGCACTTACACGGCGCAATGCGTCTCGAAAAACTCGATCTCAACCTGCTGATTGCCCTTGATGCTCTGCTGCAGGAACGCGGCGTCTCGCTGGCGGCAGACCGGCTCAATCTCAGCCAGTCTGCCGCGAGCGGTGCGCTTGCGCGGCTCAGGGAGTATTTCAGGGACGACCTGCTGGTCCTGAACGGTCGCAGCATGGCGCTGACCCCGCGCGCTGAAAAGCTGGTCGATCCTGTCCGTTCGGTGCTCGATCAAATCCGCGCCACGATTATTGTCGCCGATCCGTTCGACCCTGCGACTTCCGACCGCACCCTGACGATCATGGCAACCGACTATGTTGTCGAAATCCTGTTGCGACCGATGATCGTTGCCTGTGCCACCGAAGCGCCAGGCATCCGCTTTGAACTGGTACCGATTATCGAGCATCCCGTCGAAGCCTTGCAACGCGGGCGCGCCGATATTCTGATCGGCATCGACAATGTCGTTTCGACCGAACATCCGAGCGAATTGCTTTACACAGAAGATTTCGTGATCGCAGGGTGGCGTGGCAATCCAATGCTGGACGGCCCGATGACGCTGGCGCTTTACGGGGAGCTGGGCCATGTCGCCGTCCGGTTTGGCCAACAGACAACAAGCTATGAGGGTACCGCGGCGCGGTTGAGGGCGGTTGCGCGACGGGTCGAAGTGATTGCGCCCAATTTCTCCTCGCTCGGCGGTTTGATTGTCGGCACCAACCGGATCGCGACCATCCACCGGCTGCTGGCCGTGCGCATGGCAGAATTTCTGCCGCTCACGCTTATGGAATTGCCGTTCGAAATGCTGCCGGTGCGCGAAATGGCCCAATGGACGTCACGCAGCGCAAATGATCCCGCCGTTGCTTGGCTGGTCGAACGCCTCAAACAGATTGCAGCGCAGCTTCGTTCATCGTCCGGCGCGCCTTCAGACCACGGCTAAGCCGTCAGAAATTCCGTCAGGGCCGGAACCGCCTCCGGGTCTTCGTTCAGGAAACCGTGCGCGCCTTCGAACATCCGCACGACCGACCCTGCGATGCGCTCGGCCATGAAATACTGCCCCGCCTCGGTGCCCAGACCGTCGTAGCGACCGCCGAACAGCGCAACCGGCACTTTGATCTGGTCCAGCCATTCGCGCGCATCATGTTCCTCGCGCGCTTCCAGTTGCCGGCGTGCACCCATGGCCGCGTTCGG
>JANOZQ010000092.1:0-4403 GCA_031429555.1 Sphingomonas sp.
CTTGAGGGCCCCCGGATCAATGGTCTGCGCGAGGCGGCTGCCAGCGCTATAGCGGATCGCAAGGCGGGTCTTGAAGCAGCGGTGCTCGATGCGCGGCTGGCGACCGAGCGGTTCGACATGACGCTGCCTGCACCCGAAACCCCGCGCGGGTCCGTGCATCCGGTCAGTCAGGTGCTCGACGAGCTATCAGAGATCTTCGCTGACATGGGCTTTGCAGTCGCATCTGGTCCAGAGATCGAGGACGACTGGCATAATTTCACTGCACTCAACATTCCCGAAAGCCATCCGGCGCGGGCGATGCATGATACGTTTTATTTCCCCGCCACAGCGGATGCGGAAAATCAAACACGCAAGCTGTTGAGAACGCACACGTCCCCCGTTCAAATCCGCACCATGACGTCACAGGAACCGCCGATCCGCATCATCGCGCCGGGGCGCGTCTATCGGTCGGACAGCGACGCGACGCATACGCCGATGTTCCACCAAATCGAAGGGCTGGTGATCGACAAGGGCATCCATCTCGGCCACCTGAAATGGACACTCGAGACGTTCCTGCGCGCGTTTTTCGAGCGCGACGACGTGACGCTGCGCCTGCGGCCGAGCTATTTCCCGTTCACCGAACCCTCGGTCGAGGTTGATGTCGGCTACACGATGCAGAACGGCAAGCGCGTCATCGGCGGCAACGAAGGCTGGATGGAAGTCCTCGGCAGCGGCATGGTCCACCGCCGTGTCATCGAAGCCTGCGGCCTTGATCCGGACGTCTGGCAGGGGTTTGCGTTCGGCACCGGCATCGATCGGCTGGCGATGCTCAAATACGGGATGGATGATTTGCGGGCCTTCTTCGACGGCGATCTGCGCTGGTTGCGCCATTACGGCTTCGGCGCGCTTGACGTACCCACGCTCAGCGGAGGAGTCGGGGCATGAAATTCACCCTGTCATGGCTCAAGGAGCATCTCGACACCGATGCGTCGGTCGAGGCGATTGCCGAGAAACTAAACGCGATTGGCCTCGAAGTCGAAGGCATCGAGAACGCGGCCGAGAAACTGAGCGCCTTCCGCATCGCTAAAGTCTTGAGCGCCGCGCCGCATCCGCAGGCCGACAAGCTGCAAGTGCTGTCGGTCGATGCTGGTGACGGCCCGTTGCAGGTCGTGTGTGGTGCGCCCAATGCCCGCGCCGGATTGGTCGGTGTCTTCGGTGCGCCGGGGGCGGTGGTGCCATCGAATGGCATGATTCTGAAGGTTGCAGCGATTCGCGGCGTTGAGTCCAACGGCATGATGTGTTCCACGCGCGAGCTTGAACTAGGTGACGACCACGATGGCATTATCGAGCTTCTCGACGATGCGCCGGTTGGTGAGGTCTATGCGAGTTGGGCGGGGCTCGACGACGCGGTGTTCGACGTCGCGATCACGCCGAACCGGCAAGATTGCATGGGCGTGCGCGGGATTGCGCGCGATCTGGCGGCGGCGGGGGTTGGTTTGCTTAAGCCCCTTGAGGCGTTCAACCCAACACAGGGTCTTTCGGGTGAGAGCAGCCCTTCTGACAACATCGCCACTCCAGAGCTCGCTGATAGAAGTGTGGAAATACGCACCGACGATCCTGAAGGCTGCCCCGCATTCTATGGCCGCGTCATTCGTGGTGTCACCAACGGCGCGTCGCCCGACTGGATGCAGCGCCGCCTGAAAGCCATCGGGCAGCGACCGATTTCGGCACTGGTCGATATTACCAATTATGTGATGTTCGACCTGGGACGGCCGAGCCACGCCTATGACCTCACCACCTTGTCGGGCGCCGTCGTTGCGCGGCGGGCGAAGGATGGCGAAATGGTCACTGCCCTCAATGGCAAGACCTTCACGCTCACTTCGGCTATGACCGTCATCGCTGACGACAATGGGGCTCATGACATCGGCGGCATCATGGGCGGCGAGCATTCGGGCGTGGCCGACACGACGACTGATGTCCTCCTCGAAGTGGCTTATTTCGACCCTGAGCGCATTGCCAAGACCGGGCAGGCCTTGAGTTTGACTTCCGATGCACGCGCGCGGTTCGAACGCGGGGTCGATCCGGCGTTTCTTGACGAGGCCATCGAGATTTTGACCGGTATGATCGTAGGCATCTGCGGCGGCAGCGCATCCGAAGTCATCCGCGCGGGATCACCGCCGGTTGCCAACAAGACAATCGCTCATGACCCGACCCTATGCGCGCGCCTCGGTGGCATCGACGTGCCGCCGCGTGATCAGCAGGCGATCCTTGAGCGACTCGGCTTTGTTGTTGCGGGCGATTGGACCGTTACTGTCCCCAGCTGGCGGCGTGACGTCGATGGTCCCGCCGATCTTGTCGAGGAAGTCGTGCGGATTACGGGCCTCAACCATGTTGTCTCGACGCCGCTGCCACGTGCAGACGGTGTGGCCAAACCAACCGCAACCCCGCTCCAGAAAATGGAGCGCAAGGTGCGTCGCAGTGCCGCCGCGCGTGGCCTGAACGAAGCGATAACCTGGAGCTTTCTAAGCGAAGCCCAAGCGGCGGCGTTCGGGGGCGGCGCGTGGTCGCTCGCCAATCCGATTTCCGAAGACTTGAAAGTGATGCGGCCCTCGCTGCTCCCCGGGCTTTTATCGGCGGCACAACGCAATGCCGACCGTGGGACCGCAAGCGTTCGGTTGTTCGAGCTTGGCCGGGAATATCGGGCGGAGAGTGAGCCGTTGACGGTGGGCATTGTGCTCGCAGGTAAAAAGACCGAGCGGGGCTGGGCCATAGGTAAAGCGGCGGCCTTTGACGCGTTCGACGCCAAGGCCGAAGCGCTGGCATTGCTGGACGCAGCAGGCGCGCCCGTCGACAACTTGCAAGTCATGGGTGAAGCGGGTGCCCATTATCACCCCGGCCAGTCGGGCACCTTACGGCTTGGGCCAAAGACCATTCTCGCCCGCTTCGGCGCCCTTCATCCGGCAACAATAAAAGCCTTCGACCTCGACGGCGCGGTTATGGCAGCGGAAATCCACCTTGACGCCATCCCGGCCAAGCGCGGGGCGGGCGCGATGCGCGCTCCGTTCACGCCGCCCGCGTTACAAGTTGTTCAACGCGACTTTGCCTTCTTGATGCCCGCTGGTCTGGCGAGCGATGTCCTTCTCCGTGCCGTGAAGGGGGCGGACAAAAGCATTATAACGGGCGCACGCCTGTTCGACCGCTTCACCGGCACCGGCGTTCCTGAAGGCCATGTTTCGCTCGCGGTCGAAGTCACGCTGCAACCGGCAGACAAAAGCTTCACCGACGACGATCTTTCCGCCATCGCCGCGAAAATCGTGGCAGCCGCTGTTAAGGTTGGTGCAACCCTGCGCAGCTGATAAGCATTATGTAGACGGCGCATATCAATGCGCGCGAGGGTCGCGAAAGGGTTGCTTATGTCCCGTGCCTTGGTTTCGCTGGTAACCGCGGCGTCGCTGACGCTGGCAAGCTGTGGTGGCGATAGCGGCGGCACAACGGGAACGACCGGTGGCGGGTCTTCGGGTGGTGGCACCACGACCGCCGGATGTTCGCTGGTCGAGCGCCAGAACTGGGCGTTTGCCCAGCTCAACGAATGGTATCTCTTTCCCGAAACGCTTCCTGCATCGCTTAGTCCGGCGGCCTATTCAACGGTCGATGCCTATATCGATGCCCTGACCGCAACCGCGCGGTCGCAGCGCCGCGATCGGTTCTTTACGTATCTGACGTCGATTGCCGAAGAAAATGCGTTTAACGCGTCAGGCGCAAGTGCGGGGATCGGCATCCGTTTGTCGACCAGTGCTACGACGAAGAAAGCATTTGTGTCCGAAGCATTCGAAGGCGCGCCGGGTTTGGCGGCCGGGCTTGATCGTGGCACCGAAATCCTGGCGATTGGCGATACACCGGGATCATTGCGGACTGTGGCCGACATCATCACGGCGGAAGGCACGGCTGGCATTACGACGGCGCTGGGAGCGACAACGGCGGGCGTGACGCGGACATTGCGCATTTCGACTGCGGGTGGCGGCACGCGCGACGTGACCGTGACCAAGACCACTTATTCGCTCACCCCGGTGTCGAGCCGTTATGGATCGGTCATCATCAACGACGCGGGCAAGCGCGTCGGCTATTTGAACCTGCGCACATTCATTTCGTCCGCAGACCCGCAACTGCGCACCGCATTCAACAGTTTCCGCGCGGCGGGAATCACCGAGTTCATCATTGATTTCCGCTATAACGGTGGCGGGCTGCTCTCGACCGCCGACCTGATGGGTGATTTGCTTGGCGGCAACCGTTCGACCTTCGATATTTTCGACCAAGTTACTTATCGCCCTGAAAAGTCGGGCAACAACACAATCAAACGCTTTGCGCCGAAAGCCGAATCGGTGTCGCCGGTAAAGATCGCGTTCATTGGCACGGGCGCGACGGCC
>JANOZQ010000093.1:0-1912 GCA_031429555.1 Sphingomonas sp.
CGCCCTGATTGCCGAAATCAAGAAAGCATCGCCTTCCAAGGGACTGATCCGTCAAGATTTTGATCCTGCTGCCCATGCCCGCGCGTATGAAGCGGGCGGTGCAGCATGCCTTTCTGTCCTGACCGATGCGCCCTATTTCCAGGGGCACGAGGCGTATCTCGTTGCGGCGCGCGCGGCCTGTGCATTGCCTGTCCTGCGCAAGGATTTCATGGTTGATCCGTGGCAGGTTGCCGAGGCCCGCGCTATGGGGGCAGATGCAATCCTGATCATTGTTGCTGCACTCGATGACGGAACAATGATGGAAATCGAAACGGCGGCGAACGAACTCAGCATGGACGTGTTGGTTGAAGTGCATGACGCAGTCGAACTCAGCCGCGCCCTAAAACTCAAATCAAAATTGATCGGCATAAACAACCGTAATCTCAAGACGTTCGAGGTTGATCTTGCGACTACCGAACATCTCGCAAAACACGTTCCGGAGGATGTCTTGCTCGTGTGCGAAAGCGGCATTTCAACATATGCTGACTGTACCCGCATGGCAGCACATGGCATCCGCAGCTTCCTCGTCGGCGAAAGTCTGATGCGCCAACCCGATGTCGAAGCCGCCACGCGTATGTTGCTCACCGGCGCATGATTAAGCTCACGCATCTCAACGAAACCGGCGCGGCGCGGATGGTTGATGTTGCTCACAAGCCTGCCACAGTGCGCGAAGCAACCGCGGCTGGCAAAATCACGATGTCCCACGACGCGCTCGTAGCAATCCGTGACGGCGCATCCAAAAAAGGAGATGTCTTCGCCGTCGCCCGCATCGCCGGGATCATGGCCGCCAAAAAAACGAGTGACCTGATCCCGCTCTGCCATCCCATCGCACTGTCATCTGTTAACGTGGATTTCGTGCTTGATGACAGCAGCATAACGGCCACTGTAACCGCCCGTACTACCGGACCTACCGGCGTGGAAATGGAAGCGTTGTCAGCCGTTTCCGTCGTGCTGCTGACAATCTATGACATGGCAAAAGCACTCGACCGCACGATGGTGATCAGCGACGTCCGTGTCCTTTCAAAGTCCGGCGGACGATCCGGCGACTGGCAAGCGTGATCACCCCGGACGAAGCACTGGCCCGCCTTCTCGCGCTGGCTAAGCCCGTCGAAATCGAAACCCTGCCCCTAACTGAAGCCGCCGGTCGCTGGGCCACGGCTGACATCAAGGCGCTCAGAACCCAGCCTGCCCGCGATCTCTCTGCAATGGACGGCTATGCAATCCGCCACGCTGACTTGCCCGGCCCGTGGCGGGTCATCGGTGAATCGGCAGCAGGCAAACCCTTCGGAGGGTCAACCGGCGATCATGACGCCGTCCGAATTTTCACTGGCGCTGCCGTACCCGATGGTGCCGACACCATATTGATCCAGGAAGATGTCACCCGCGACCCTGACAAGATCGCGTTGAATACCGCCGAAGCGATACTAACGGGGCAGCACATCCGTCGCGCCGGATCCGACTTCACCCACGGCCAAACCATCATTGCAGCCGGTGACTGCCTCACCCCCGCCCGTATCGGACTCGCCGCCATTGCCGGCCACGCGACCTTGCCCGTCCGCCGCCGCATCCGCGTGGCGCTGATCTCGACCGGCGACGAGCTAGTGCCGCTGGGCACGGATCCCGGCACGGACCGGCTGCCCGCCTCAAACGCGCCGATGCTTGCTGCGCTGATCGCCGGATTGCCCGTCAAAGTCACTGATTTTGGCATCATTCCCGACCAACGCGCTGCGCTGGCCTCAGCCTTCAAGAGGGCCGGCGATTATGACGTCATGGTGTCAACCGGCGGTGCATCGGTCGGCGATCATGACCTTGTCCATCCCGCTTTGATCGACGCCGGCGCGACCATCGATTTCTGGAAAATTGCGATGCGGCC
>JANOZQ010000094.1:0-5572 GCA_031429555.1 Sphingomonas sp.
GTGCACTTCGTCATGGCCAAGGCCGACATGGCTGCGGCTGCGGCTGTAGGCGAAGTAAACGACGAGACCGATGGCCGCCCAGCCGACGAACATGAGCTTGGTATCCACGCCAAGGCTCCAGAACAGATAGACGCAGCCCGCGATGGCAACCGGTGCCGTGACCATGATCGCGGGTGTACGGAACGGACGCTTACGACTGGGATCCGTGCGGCGCAGCACGAGCACGGCAATCGAAACAGCGGCAAACGCGAACAATGTGCCCGAGTTCGAAATATCGGCCAGCTTACCCACCGGGAAGAACGCCGCGAACAGCGCAACAAATATGCCTGTCAGGATCGTGATAACGTGCGGGGTGTTATATTTCGGGTGAATTTTGGAAAACATCTGCGGAAGCAGACCGTCACGGCTCATGACGAAGAAGATGCGGGTTTGACCAAACATCATCATCAGGATGACCGAAGGCAATGCCAAACCGGCAGCAAGTCCGATCAGATTGCCGATTTGCGGCCAGCCGATTTCGCGTAGCGTCCAGGCCAGCGCTTCTTTCGAACAAACAACCTGTTCCCGGCCCTGCGCAGCAAGAGCACCACAAGCGTCTGACAATTCCTTGCTGCCGGGGGAAAGGGCAACGCCCGCTGCATCCATCACAGGCTGCGCACCGACGCTGCCGATAACGCCAGCCGCGACGAGGAGGTAGAATACTGTACAGACAGCAAGTGACCCAATCAGTCCGATCGGCATATTGCGTTGCGGGTTTTTGGTTTCCTCGGCTGCCGTCGAAACAGCATCGAAGCCAACATAGGCAAAGAAAATTGACGCGGCTGCCGCTGAAATACCGCCAAAGCCGAGCGGCGAGAACGGCGTGAAGTTTTCCATTTTTATTACCGGTACGGCAAGAATAACAAACAGCGTGAGCGCCGCAACCTTAATGGCAACGAGGATCGAATTGACGGTTGCGCTTTCGCGGGTTCCAATGACCAGAAGCCAAGTCACAAGACCGGCAATGCCCATTGCAGGCAAATTGATCAGCCCGCCGTCATAGGGCCCGAGGACAAGCATGTCGGGAATGTCTATGCTGAAGGCGTTCTCCAGCAAGCCGACAACATAGCCCGACCAGCCGACCGACACAGCGCCCGCCGCCACCGCATATTCGAGGATCAGCGCCCAGCCGACCATCCACGCGATGAGTTCGCCCATCACGGCATAGCTGTAGGTATAGGCCGATCCCGAAACGGGGACCATTGCCGCCATTTCGGCATAGCAGAGTGCTGCAACCGCGCAGACGATACCCGCAATGACAAAAGCGGCCATCATGCCGGGACCAGCTTTTTGCGCCGCTTCGGCTGTCAAAACGAAAATTCCGGTCCCGATAACGGCACCAATGCCCAGCATGGTCAACTGGAACGCGCCCAGCGAGCGCGTGAGAGACTTCTTCTCCGCTGTGCGCAAAATGGCATCAAGCGATTTGACGCGACCGAAAATCATAAACGTCCCCTAAGACTTATTGTTGTAAGCGAACCTAGCCGCTTATCGCCTGCGTGCAATCCCCTAAGTCGCGGTTGCGCGCTTACCGAGGATCGCGACAAGCGCCGACACTTCCTTATGCATTTCATCAAGCCTGTGGTGGAGCCGCACGATTTCGAGTTCGGCGCGCAGGTTCACTTCATAATCATGGCTTGCCGCGAGCCTGTCCATCGCCGACGCGCGGTTCTGGCTCATCATGATGACAGGCGCCTGAAGCGCGGCGGTCATCGACAGCATCAGGTTAAGGAAAATATAGGGGTAGGGGTCGAACTGCATCCGCCACTGCGCCAGAACGCCGGTATTCAGCAGCATCCAGCCGAGCAGGATGGCGATGAACGTAAAGATGAACGCCCATGATCCGCCCACTGCTGCCACTCGGTCTGCAAGCCGGTCCCAGTAGGACGCGTTTTCATCCGCCATGTCGGCAGCATCGCGGCTCGTGACTTTCTGCGCCTTGATATCTTCAAGGACATGACGCTCCTCGTTTTCGAGTGCGGCCATATCTTTGGCGAGATAATCAAGCGCAAGGCGGTGGTTGTCTGTGGCTTTGGTCATGGCGGCTCTCCGGATCGGGGCGATGTGTCCTATACGCGACTTAACCAAACGACTCGCGCGTTTCTGCGGCTTAAGCAGAAATTAACCTTTTCCCTTCATTAGTTTTTTGGTTAATGATTTCTGCGGGTGGCAAAAGGGGTTTTTACAGATGCGTGTTTTGTTGATCGAAGACGAACCGACAACGGCAAAGGCAATCGAGTTGATGCTGACGACCGAAGGGTTCAACGTCTACACGACCGATCTGGGCGAAGAGGGTTTGGACCTCGGCAAGCTCTATGATTACGACATCATCTGTCTCGACCTCAACCTGCCCGACATGCATGGTTATGACGTGCTCAAGAAACTGCGCGTCGCCAAAGTACAGACGCCGGTCCTGATCCTGTCGGGCATTTCCGAAATGGACAGCAAAGTGCGCTCGTTCGGCTTTGGCGCTGACGATTATGTCACCAAACCGTTCCACCGCGACGAACTGGTCGCGCGCATCCACGCTGTGGTGCGCCGGTCGAAGGGCCACAGCCAGTCAGTCATCCGGACCGGAAAGCTTGCAGTCAATCTCGATGCCAAGACGGTCGAAGTCGATGGCGCGCGCGTCCACCTGACCGGCAAGGAATATGCGATGCTCGAGCTGCTTTCGCTGCGCAAGGGCACGACGCTGACCAAGGAAATGTTCCTCAACCACCTTTACGGCGGCATGGACGAACCCGAACTGAAGATCATCGACGTCTTCATCTGCAAGCTGCGCAAGAAGCTCAGCATGGCATGCGGCGGCGAAAATTATATCGAAACCGTCTGGGGCCGTGGCTATGTCCTGCGCGATCCCGAAGAGATGGCCGTTGCTCTAGAAGCTGTTGCCTGACTTAACTGCCCCCGAACCCTCTCTACCCGAAGAGTGCGAAATGAAACCGGCTCCAGCAATGGAGCCGGTTTTTTGTTCAAGGTTTTGTTATGTGACTCAGTAACGATGTGTAATTTTCGGCGTAGAACAGGGTCAGATGATAGTGTGTCATGCCAAACGCGACCGAAGCAAATGTTAAGACTGGAACCGGCACCTTGGTTGGCACTACGGGCTTGGGAAACACGGCAATCGGTACGAACGCAGGTCAAGCGGTTACGGGCTCCAATCCGCAAGGTATGTCGATTACGCTGATTGGTGCGTCTGCGGGTAAGTCGGTCACGACCGGAGCAATAATGTCTTTCTCGGCTATGCCGCGGGGATATCGGCTCCGGCTGGATTGACCAATTCTATCGGCATTGGCGCAAATGTTGTGGTTTCGGCGAATAACACCGTTGTTATCGGCGATAATGCAATGCGTGATTTTCAAATGTTTGGTGTGTCGATGATGAAGGCTAAGCCTGCCTCATCGACATATTTTTTTGGAAGTGCAGGCAATACCACAACCAACGCCAGTGCATACATTGGCATCGGTCAAAGTGCTTTAGCAAGTATGCCCTTTGAGGCTGTTCCTGAGAACGTTCCCTCGCTGGTTATTGCGATCGGGCACCAAGCGATGCAAAACTCGCTAAAGCCCGGTGCGTCAGTGGCAATTGGCGCTTACGCACTGCAAAACTTTGGCACCACTGCCGGACAGATCGCCATCGATACCGTTGCCGTGGGTAACGACACCTTCAGAGCGGCCACATCGGGAGTCGGCGGCACGGCTATCGGCCATTTCGCGTTACAGAACGTAATAAGTATCGGCGGGAATACGGGCATCGGAGACAGCGCGTTACGTTTTACAACGACGGGTCAGTTTACCACGGCATTGGGTTACACAGCCGCTGATGCCAACATCTCCGGCAACGAAAATGTCGATCTGGGCATGGCTGCGGGGCGGGCGAGAACTAACGGCAATGGTAACGTGACAGCTGGCTTCAGCGCAGGCTCGCTCGCGACTGGGGGTAACAACAATGTCCTGATTGGCCGCCTTGCAGCGAATATTTATAGCGGCGACGAGGCAGTTGCTGTCGGCGCTTATGCATTGGGCGGTGCAACCGGTATTCGAAATGTCGGTATCGGATACGGTGCGGGTGGATCAATTACGTCGGGTACGCTAAACTCATTTCTTGGCTTCGCTGCAGGACAAAACGTTGGCCAAAAAGCCGATGCCGTCAACAGCATGGCACTAGGAAACTCGACTTGGACGACAAAAAGCAACCAAGTGGTCATCGGTAATTCGGTCGTCGACGAGGTCGTGCTTGCGGGTGTCGCCTTCACGAAAGCACAATTGATGGCTTTGCGAGCCTTAGTGCCATAATCCAACCGTGAGTGAGTTGCATCCGACCTCGGCAATTCCTAAGGACGCTGCCATCATGATGTTGAACCCCACTTCGACCGAGCGGGTGATCTCCCCGCTCGCGGTATCGGCGACGGTCGTCAATGAGATCGGCAAGAACCTGCTGATGGCGATTCCTGCGGTCAGCCGGTTGAGAACGAAGCTCGGACGGACCGCGTTGCCGCCCGAGCCCGACCAGCTGCAGCGCTATGTCTTCGACCTGTTCGAGTCGGTAACAACCTATTCTGGCAGCGTCGCTGGCAAGTCGGTGCTCGAAATCGGCCCCGGCGACAATCTCGTCACCGGCCTCGCCTTCCTGGGGGGGGGGGCAAAATCCTACACCGCGCTTGATCGCTTTCCCGGTGACTATGCGTCGGACGACGCGCGCCGCTGGTATCGCCTGCTCGCCGATCACTGGCGCTATGGCGACTGGCCGACGGAACTCGACCCGGACCGCTTTCCCGACCATCCCGCTGTCTTCAGCAAGGCCGATGCAGTCGAATCGGTCGCCAGGCTTGATCGCTATGACGTGGTTTGTTCGTTCGCCGTTGGCGAGCATGTCAGTGACATCGACCAGTTCGCACGGCTGACGCATGACGCTCTTTCGCCCGGTGGCGTAGCCGTGCACGTGATCGATTTTGGCGGGCATCAGTGGAACCGCTTTGGGGACCCCTTCCTGTTCCTCAAATTCCCCGAGACGGTGTGGCAGATGATGGGCTCTGCACGCGGCGAGCCGAACCGCGTGCGCTTCGACGCGTTCAAAGCCTGCTTCGAACGCGCCGGGCTGACCGTGGAGGTCCCCTTCCGCCTGTCTTGCACATTCGATGCAAGCGACAAATGGGTTGCCCAGCGTGCCAACGCCGACTTCCTGACGACCGAGGCAATTTTCATCCTGCGCCGAACGAATTAAGCGGCGCATCCGCCAATAATACGAAACGCTGGATCGACCGACTGGGCTGACCGTCACGCCTTTTCAAGCGTGCATTGCAACGGGTGCTGGTTCGTCTTGGCGAAATCCATCACTTGCGTGACCTTGGTCTCCGCCACTTCATAGCTGAAGATTCCACATACCCCGACACCCTTTTGATGAACGTGGAGCATCACGCGCGTCGAGCACTGGCATACCAGCGTGGCGGACAACGACCAGACGCTACAGACAGTTTACAAACTGCCGAGCACCGCTCTCGAAGGAACATACAGCTTCGGCGGCAGGGTCGCGG
>JANOZQ010000095.1:0-3817 GCA_031429555.1 Sphingomonas sp.
CAAGGACGACGAACGACCATGGCAACCCAAGCGGCTCCGGCGATTTTCTCAAAGCGCATTCGCAAGGTTTTCGGCAACATCCACGAAGTCGTGGCGATGCCCAACCTGATCGAAGTCCAGCGCGAATCATATGAGCAGTTCCTGCGCTCGGATGCCTCGATCGGCTATGTCTCGGGCCTTGAAAAAACGCTGCGCAGCGTGTTCCCTATCCGCGATTTCGCCGGCACGGCCGAGCTCGATTTCGTCGATTATGTCCTTGAAGACCCCAAGTTCGACACCGAAGAATGCCGCCAGCGCGGGATTACCTATGCCGCGCCGATGCGCGTCACGCTTCGCCTGATTGTGTTCGAAGTGGACAGCGAAACCGAAACCCGTTCGGTCCTCGATATCAAGGAACAAGACGTCTATATGGGCGACATGCCGCTGATGACGCACAACGGCACGTTCGTTATCAATGGCACCGAGCGCGTGATCGTCAGCCAGATGCACCGGTCGCCAGGCGTGCTGTTCGACCACGACCGTGGCAAGACGCATTCGTCGGGCAAATATCTGTTTGCTGCGCGGGTCATTCCGTATCGCGGATCGTGGCTCGATTTCGAATTCGACGCCAAAGACATCGTCAACGTCCGCATCGACCGCAAGCGCAAGCTGCCCGTCACCGCACTGCTCCAGTCGCTCGGCAATGCCACGCTGAAAGTTGTGATGAACAAGGATTCGAAGGGCGCATTTGCGGTCGGCGATCTGGTCCAGTTAAGCGGCACGCAGGTGTGCGAGATCATCGATGCCCGCGACGATTATGTCACGATCAAGGATCCGACGGGACCGCTGAACGCGCACAATAACTCGATCCAGACCGAGGACAACGTCAAGAGCGGCAAGTTCAACGTCGTGCGTCAGGGCATGAGCCCCGAGGAAATTCTCGCCGAATTCTACAACACCGTCACCTATGTGCGCGGCAAGGGCGGCTGGCAGGTTCCCTATGTCAGCGAAAATTGGCGTGGCCAGAAGCCGATGTATGACGTCGTCGACGCCAAGTCGGGTGAAGTCGTGTTTGCATCGGGCCAGAAGGTCAGTCCGCGTGCGGCGACCAAGGCGGGCAAGGACGGGCTCGAAATGTTGCTCATCCCGACCGAGGAAATCTTCGGTCGCTATTCGGCGATCGACCTTATCAACGAAAGCACCGGCGAAATCTATGTCGAGGCGGGTGACGAACTGTCGGCCGAAAACCTAGAACTGCTCGACAAGGCAGGCATTGAGTCCATTGCACTGCTGGACATCGATCACGTAAATACGGGTCCGTGGATCCGCAACACGCTGAAGGTCGACAAGGCCGAAGACCGCGACCATGCGCTTTCGGACATCTACCGCGTCATGCGCCCCGGCGAACCGCCTACGCGCGAAACGGCGGAAGCCTTGTTCTCGGGGCTCTTCTTTGACGCCGACCGTTATGACTTGTCGGCGGTGGGCCGCGTGAAGCTCAATATGCGCCTCGAACTCGATGCGCCTGATGATTATACGACGCTGCGCCGCGAAGACATCATGGCGGTCGTCAAGACGCTTGTCGGCCTGAAGGACGGCAAGGGCGAAATCGACGATATCGACAATCTCGGCAACCGCCGCGTCCGTTCGGTCGGCGAACTGCTCGAAAACCAGTATCGCGTCGGGCTCCTCCGCATGGAGCGCGCCGTGAAGGAACGCATGAGCTCAGTCGATGTGTCGACCGTGATGCCCAACGACCTGATCAACGCCAAGCCTGCGGTTGCCGCGGTGCGTGAATTCTTCGGCTCGTCGCAGCTGTCGCAGTTCATGGATCAGACCAATCCGCTGTCGGAAGTGACGCACAAGCGTCGCGTGTCGGCACTTGGACCGGGTGGTCTGACGCGCGAACGTGCTGGCTTCGAAGTCCGCGACGTTCACCCGACGCATTATGGCCGCATCTGCCCGATTGAAACGCCTGAAGGCCCGAACATCGGACTGATCAACAGCCTTGCTTCGTTCAGCCGCGTCAACAAATACGGCTTCATCGAAACGCCTTACCGCAAAGTCGTCGACCACAAGGTCACCGACGACGTCGTCTATCTGTCGGCGATGGAAGAAGCCAAACACACGATTGCACAGGCCAACGCCGAGCTGAACGCCACGAAGGGTTTCGTTGAAGAACTCGTCTCTTCGCGTCAGGCAGGCGAATTCCTGATGGCGATCCCCGACAACATCACCTTGATGGACGTGAGCCCCAAGCAGCTCGTTTCGGTCGCGGCATCGCTCATTCCGTTCCTGGAAAACGATGACGCCAACCGCGCGCTGATGGGATCGAACATGCAGCGTCAGGCCGTGCCACTGGTGCGCGCCGAAGCCCCGTTCGTCGGCACCGGCATGGAAGAAACCGTTGCGCGCGATTCGGGCGCAGCGGTCGCCGCCAAGCGCGGCGGCATTGTCGATCAAGTCGACGCGACTCGCATCGTCATCCGCGCCACCGGCGAAGTCGATTCGGGTCACTCGGGCGTCGACATCTACACGCTGCAGAAATTCCAGCGGTCGAACCAGAACACCTGCATCAACCAGCGTCCGCTGGTGAAAGTGGGCGACGTCATCACCGCCAAGCAGATCATTGCCGACGGGCCCTCGACCGAACTCGGTGAACTGGCGCTGGGCCGCAACACGCTGGTCGCGTTCATGCCGTGGAACGGCTATAACTACGAAGATTCGATCCTGATCAGCGAGCGCATCGTGAAGGACGATGTGTTCACGTCGATCCATATCGAAGAATTCGAAGTGATGGCGCGCGACACCAAGCTCGGGCCCGAAGACATCACCCGCGACATTCCCAACGTCGGCGAGGAAGCCTTGCGCAACCTCGACGAAGCCGGAATCGTCTACATCGGTGCCGAAGTCGAACCCGGTGACATCCTTGCCGGCAAGATCACGCCCAAGGGTGAATCGCCGATGACGCCCGAAGAGAAACTGCTCCGCGCGATCTTCGGTGAAAAAGCGTCCGACGTGCGCGATACCTCGCTCCGCCTGCCGCCCGGTGTTGCCGGCACGGTCGTCGAAGTGCGCGTGTTCAACCGCCACGGCATCGACATCGATGACCGTACCCGCGCCATTCAGGCCGAAGAAAAGGATCGTCTGGCGAAGGATCGCGACGACGAACGCGGCATTCTGAACCGTGCCTCATGGAGCCGCCTGCGCGAAATGCTGCTGGGTCAGACGGTCAGTGCTGCGCCAAAGGGCGTCAAGAAAGGCGCGAAGATCGACGCCGCGCTGCTCGAAAGCGTCGAGCATTTCGAAGGGTGGAAAATCGCTGTCGAAGACGATGCCCGTCAGTCGGACCTCGAAGCCGTCAAGACGCAATATGACGACGCCGTCGGCCTCATCAACGCCAAATATCAGGACCGCGTCGAAAAGCTCGAGCGTGGCGATGACTTGCCCCCCGGCGTGCTCAAGATGGTCAAGGTGTTCGTCGCGGTGAAGCGCAAGCTGCAGCCGGGCGACAAGATGGCCGGCCGTCACGGCAACAAGGGCGTGATCAGCCGCATCCTGCCGAACGAGGACATGCCGTTCCTCGCCGACGGGACGCCGGTCGACATCGTGCTCAACCCGCTCGGCGTGCCAAGCCGCATGAACGTCGGACAGATTTTCGAAACGCATCTCGGCTGGGCAGCGCGTGGTCTGGGTCAACAGATCACCGATGCGCTCGAAGCATGGCGTGAAGCGAACCCCGAAGGGAAGGCTGGCAAGCCCCCGACGGCAGTCCGCGAACGGCTGAAAACGGTGTATGGCGAGAAGTATCACGCCGAAATCGACGCCCGCGAGGACG
>JANOZQ010000096.1:0-2400 GCA_031429555.1 Sphingomonas sp.
TGGCCGAACAGGAATCGGCGATCAACGTGCGAGATGTCGTCGATGACCGGCTGGCGCTGGCAGATCGCTTCGGGCTGAGCCTTGGCTTTCATGTGTGTGATCAGGAGACGTATGTGGCGATGGTCCGGGCCTACGCTGTGGCCCACAACCTGCCTTTCGATGCGCAGGACGCGATTAACTTTGCGACACAGCGCGGCAGCCGGTCGGGGCGGGTCGCATGGCATTATGTTGTCGAGCTTGCGGGGCGTTCGGGGCGCGCGCTTTAACGCTTCGGCGCATCGGCATAACCGGTTGGCGATACCATCTTGATGCTGCCACAAACCAGCTAAATACTCTACTAATCGAGTCGGCATTAACCGACTCTTCGTTCGGGAGTATGCGTATGTCTGCTCAAGCAACGGTATTGATTATCCCCGGCCTGAACGGCTCAGGCCCCGACCATTGGCAAACGCGGTGGGAGGAAGAGCGGATCGATTGCGTCCGCGTGCAGCAGGACGATTGGGAAAACCCCGATCCGCTCGGCTGGATCGCACGGATCGACCATGCGGTGGCAAACATCAGCGGGCCGGTGGTGATCGTGGCGCACAGTCTGGGCTGCATCGCAGTGGGCGCGTGGGCGACGCTGAGCAAGCGCGCGACCGACCGCCGGATCGAAGCGATGATGGTCGCGCCCTGCGACCCGGTGCAGGAAGGCGCGGTCGATGCGATCCGGCGGTTCGGGGCGGTTGCGCTGGGGCGGCTGCCGTTCCCGTCGACATTGATTGCAAGTTCGAACGATCCCTACGCCAGCTTTTCACGCGGCTGCCGGTTCGCGACCGAATGGGGCAGCCAGCTTATCGATGCTGGCGAAGGCGGGCATTTGAATGCGCAATCGGGTCTCGGCTCGTGGCATTGGGGCCAGCGGATACTCGACCGGATGGTAACGCGGCTGCGGGGTTAAGCGAGCCCTTCGACCATTTCAGCGAGGGTCAGCCAGCGTTCCTCAGCCGCGTCCTTTTCAGCGCGGGCGGTTTCGATGGCTTTGGTCAGGGCTTCGAACCGCGCATAATCGCGTGTGTAGAGGGTCGGGTCGGCAAGCAGCGTTTCGTCGCGGGCAATGGCCGCTTCGATTTCTTCGATGCGTTTGGGCAGAATTTCGTAGTCGCGCTGGTCTTTGTAGGTGAGTTTGGTTTTCGTCGCTCCGGCGGAGGCCGGGGCCGCTGCTTGGCTGGATGCACCTGTTCTTCCAGCGGCCCCGGGCTTCGCCGGGGCGACGGCTTTTTTCCGCCGCGCTTCCCAGTCGGCGTAGCCGCCTGCCACAATATCGACTTTGCCCGAGCCGTCGAGGCCGAGCGTGATCGTCACCGTGCGGTCGAGGAAGTCGCGGTCATGGCTGACGATCAGGACCGTGCCGTCATAATCGGCGATCACTTCCTGAAGCAGATCGAGCGTTTCGAGATCAAGGTCGTTTGTCGGCTCGTCGAGGACCAGCAGGTTCGACGCGCGCGAAAATTCGCGGGCGAGGAGCAGCCGCGAGCGTTCGCCACCCGACAGCGTTCCGACGAGCGCGTCGATAACGCCGGGATCGAACAGGAATTCCTTGAGATAGCCGATGACATGCTTTTTGATGCCGAGCACTTCGATCCAGTCGCCGCCGTCGGCCAGCACTTGCCGCACGGTCTTGTCGGGTGCCATCAGGCTGCGCTGCTGGTCGATAATGACGCTGTCGAGCGTTTTGGCGAGTAAGATGGTTCCACTGTCGGGCGCGAGTTCGCCAGTCAGGAGCTTGAGCAGGGTCGATTTGCCGACACCGTTACTGCCGACGACGCCAATGCGGTCGCCGCGCTGGATGCGGAGCGAGAAGTCCTTGATTATGGTGCGGTCTCCGAACGTCTTCGTGACATGCTCTGCGCGGATCACCGATTTTGTGCGGACATCGTCATTACCAAGCGAAATCTTGGCCCCGCCGAGCGGCCCCATCATCGCGGCGCGGGCAGCGCGCATTTCCATGAGTTGCGCTTTGCGGCCCTCATTGCGCGCCCGTCGCGCCGTGACGCCGCGCAGGAGCCAATGTTCCTCGAGCTTCAGTTTGGCATCGAGTTTTTCGGCAGCGCGCGTTTCCTCGGCATAGATGGCCTCGGTCCAAGCATCGAATCCACCGAAACCAATATCCTTGCGCCGGATCGCGCCGCGGTCGAGCCATAGCGTCGATTTGGTCAGACGGGTGAGGAACGTCCGGTCATGGCTGATCGCGACGAATGCGCCCCTGTAACGCCCCAACCAATCCTCAAGCCAGTCAATCGCGGCGAGATCGAGATGATTGGTCGGCTCGTCGAGGAGCAGCACATCGGGGTCCATCGACAGCGCGCGGGCAATCGCGGCGCGGCGGCGCTCGCCCCCCGAAGCCGAGGCGGCGTCGCG
>JANOZQ010000097.1:0-4070 GCA_031429555.1 Sphingomonas sp.
TGTAATAATCGGCAAGGTCAGCGGCGGGGAGGGGTGTGTTCGAGGCAAAGGCCGCCGAAGGCACAACACCGATCAGCCCCTGTCGCACTTCGAGCAGCAATGTTGCATAGGGTGCGACCAGATTGGCAGGCGCCTTTGCACCCCCTGCAACTGGCACCAGCAGCATTTTAGTCATCGCCTCGCGCCCGAAATCCTCACGGAGCTGATTTTCGGGAATGCGACGCGAAGATAGAATGTTGAGGAACGTCGCACGGTCAAACTTGCCGTCTGGGCCGTTGAAGGCCGGGATGCTGGCAATTGATCCATCAACCAGCTTGCGGCTCGCGATCAGTCCGTTCTGGGCGGCGAAAAGTTCGAACGCGCGGCCGTTGATCATCTGGTCGATGGTTTGATCCGCCCCACCTTGCGCCACAAATGCCGCCATATCGAGATCGGGCTTTTCCTGTCGTGCACCCTCCAACTGGGTCTGTGTGCGGCGCACGGCTTCGGCTTCGGTAACGCTGATAGTGCCGACCTTGGCAATCGCACCGCCGGTCCCGCCAGCGCCGCCGAACATTGATTTACCTTCATAAAGTGTCACGATAAACGCGATCACGACCAGCGCAAAAATGGCGAGGCCGAGCGGTTTTTTGGCAAAGTTGCGGAAAAATGTAAGCATGTGTGCGGCAATCCGGCCTTGAGCAATGACTGCGGTCCCCATAGAGCGGCGGGATGACCCTACGCAAGTTGATCGCCGGAAACTGGAAAATGAATGGCAGCGTTGCCGCGCTCGCCGAAATCGATGCGATTGCCGAAGCGGCCATGCCACTTGCTGTGGACGTCGCGATCTGCCCCCCATCCACGTTGATTGCCGGTGCCTGCGGGCGCGGCGTTGCGATTGGCGCGCAGGACTGTCACCCCAAAGCGAGCGGCGCGCATACAGGCTGTGTTTCGGCTGACATGCTGGTCGAGGCGGGGGCGATTTATTGTATCGTTGGCCATAGCGAGCGGCGTACCGACAATGGTGAGACCGACGCCGACGTTCGCGCCAAAGCCGAAGCGGCGATTGCAGCGGGGATGACGGCAATTGTCTGTGTCGGTGAAACGCTGACCGAACGTGATGCAGGGGAAGCGGTGGACGTCGTGAAGCGCCAGTTGGCGGGATCGCTGCCGGGCATTCTCGACAAAACGGTGGTTGCGTATGAACCCGTCTGGGCCATCGGCACCGGGCGTACGCCATCCGCCGAAGATGTCGTCGAGATGCACGCCGAAATCCGTGCAATTGTCGGTGACGGGGTCCGCATCCTCTATGGGGGTTCGGTGAAAGCATCGAACGCGGCGGAATTGCTTCATGTCGCCAATGTTGATGGGGCACTGGTCGGCGGCGCTAGCCTGACAGCGGCCGATTTCGTGCCGATCATTGAAGCCGCATAACCCATGTCGCGCTGGTATCCGATGCTCGACACGCATTTTCGCGCGGTCAAGGCAACGAAAATGGGTTTCTTCGGTGCGCTTGGTTTTGCCGCGTGGCTCGGCATTCCGGCGGTGATCGCTCTTGACCGAGTCCGCACGGGCATCATCAGCCCAATCGAATTTTTCATCGTCGTGCTGCTGGTCGGTTTTGCCCTGTTTACGGCCTTGCGGTTTCACCGGCAGCGCGGCTGGATCGTCGGGCCGATCCTGATGGTCGTGTTGGTCATCGAAGTCGGCAAACGTCTCTTCATGACCTTCGATGGGGTGATCAGCATCGGCGTTTTTGATCTGGTCGTGACGTTCATGATGTTTTTCGGCATCTGGAATGGCGTTCGCGGCGGGCGAGCTTTGCGGCTGCTGACTCCTGACGACGATGTCGAAGAGGTCTTCCTCTAATCTGCGGCTGTGTTGCGGTGGCGATTGCCATCCGCTATGGGCACCGCAACTTCCGAAATCCGAAAAGTGCCGTCAAACCATGTTTACGTTCCTGCTCGTCGTCCAAGCCCTGATTGCTGCCAGTCTGGTCGGCGTGATCCTTATGCAACAGTCCGAGGGCGGTGGGCTGGGCATGGGTGGCAGCCCGACCGGCCTGATGTCGGCGCGTGGGGCCGCGAACTTCCTCACGAAATCGACCGGCATTCTGGCTGTGACGTTTGTGGGCTTGTCGATTGCACTCGCGGTTCTGGCAACGCAAAAGGCTGCACCGACGACGATCGATACCTCACTTGCCCGCAAACCGTTGCCGGTCGCGCCTGCCCCCGCCGTGCCGCTCGCTGGCGATCCGGCGGCAGATGTGCCTGCGCCGACAACGTCAGCACCCGCGAACGCCCCTGTGGTGCCGATGGCCGCGCCGATTGCGGCCCCCAAAGCGGCAGTACCCCGCACGCCCGCGCCAAAGCCTGCTGTGACGAAGATAGCGGTGCCGGTTGCTGCGCCAAAAACGACGCCGCCGCCGGTCACCACGACAGCGCCTGAACCGACACCTGCACCAACCAACTAAATATCTCCAAAAACCGATTCTCCGCCTTGCCGAAACGGGCGCGGGCCGTCTAAGCGCATCCTCCCATGGCGCGGTTTATTTTTATCACCGGTGGCGTGGTTTCCTCGCTGGGCAAAGGACTTATGGCGGCGTCACTCGCGGCGTTGTTACAGGCCCGCGGCTACCGTGTTCGTATCCGTAAATTCGATCCCTATCTGAATGTCGATCCGGGCACGATGTCGCCCTATCAGCACGGCGAAGTCTATGTGACGGATGACGGGGCAGAGACCGATCTCGATCTCGGCCACTACGAACGCTTTACAGGTGTTGCGTCGCGCCAGTCGGACAATGTCACGTCGGGCCGCATTTATCAGCAGATTATCCAGCGCGAGCGGCGTGGTGATTATCTCGGTGCGACGGTCCAGGTAATCCCGCACGTCACGGACGCAATCAAGGCATTTGCGCTCAACGAAATCGACGATCTGGACTTTGTCTTGTGCGAAATCGGCGGGACAGTCGGCGACATTGAGTCGCTGCCGTTTATCGAAGCCATCCGGCAACTGCGCAACGATCTGGGGCGCGGTAATAGCGTGTCGATCCACGTCACGCTGGTCCCCTACATTGCAGCGGCAGGCGAACTGAAGACCAAGCCGACGCAGCATTCGGTGCGCGAACTCGCCGCCCTTGGTGTGCAGCCTGACGTTCTCGTCTGCCGCTGTGAACAACCGCTGCCTTTGAGTGACCGCGCCAAGATTGCGCTATTCTGCAATGTGCCCAAGGAAGCGGTCATCCCAGCCCTCGACGCGAAATCAATTTATGCAGTGCCGCTGCAATATCACCGCGAGGGGCTCGACGAGGAAGTCCTCCGCGCATTCGGGATCGAACCCGCTGCCAATCCTGATCTTTCGCGCTGGTCGGATATCGAGGACCGGCTGGGCAATACCGAAGGCGAAGTGACCATCGGCGTCGTCGGCAAATATGTCGGGCTGCAGGACGCCTATAAATCGCTCCACGAAGCGCTGGTCCACGGCGGCATTGCCAACCGCGTGCGCGTCAACATCAAATGGCTTGATGCAGAAATGTTCGAGACCGGTGGCGATCTGGTCGCGCAACTTGAACCCATGCACGCCATTCTGGTCCCCGGCGGCTTTGGCGAACGGGGTTCGGAAGGCAAAATCGAAAGCGTCCGTTTTGCCCGCGAGCATAAAGTGCCGTTTTTCGGGATATGCTTGGGCATGCAGATGGCGTGCATCGAAGGGGCGCGAAATATGGCGGGGATAGAAAATGCGTCCACGACCGAATTCGGCGAAACGTCCGAACCTGTCGTCGGGTTGATCACCGAATGGATGGGGGCTGAAGGCATCAACAAACGCGCCGCGGGCGGCGATCTCGGCGGCACGATGCGGCTGGGCGCTTATCCGGCAAAACTTGGGGGCAACAGCGCCGTTGCTTCGATCTATGGCGTGCCTGAAATCAGCGAACGCCACCGCCACCGCTACGAAGTCAACGCGCATTACAAGGATGCGCTGGAGGGGCAGGGGCTGATTTTCAGCGGCATGTCGCCCGATGGGACGCTGCCCGAAATTGTCGAGCGGCCCGACCATCCATGGTTCATTGGCGTCCAATTTCACCCCGAGCT
>JANOZQ010000098.1:0-2083 GCA_031429555.1 Sphingomonas sp.
CAGGCATAGGAAGCGCGCGGGATCATTTGCCGCCGAGCTTCACAACCTCCTGCCCGGCCTCGCTACTGTAAGTCGTTGCGGAAACCCCGGCCTTGCCAAGTGCATTGACCAGCGCCCGCGCTTCGCTTGACGACTTGACCGGTCCCGCCAGCACGCGATTGGTTGATTTGAAGGCGACGCTATAACCGCCATAGGGCTTCAGTAGCTTTTCATTGTTGTCGCGAATCTTGCGCCAAGTCGTGCCCAACCCACGCGCATTGCTGCCCGTTGCAACCTGAACCCACAGCCGCGCCGGATTGGCCTTGGCCGCTGCCGCCAGTTTAGCCTTTTCATCCTTGGCAAGCTGTGCCGCCGCGGCGGCCTCGGTCGCTGCCGTTACCTTGCGCGCCGCTGCCCGCTGGCTCGCGCGGATTTCGGCGGCTGTCGGTAGCGCAACCGGCGCAGACTCGGCTTCTGGTTGAATGCCCGAAAGGATTGATGCCAGCCGGCTGACAGGAACGGGTGTAACAACGACCGGCGCGGGCGTAGTCTCGACCGCACGCGGCGCAACTTCAAACACCGGCGCTGGTGTCGCAGCTGGAATACTCGGCGGCCCGACAAAGCCCGACGCGGGGAGGGCAAGTCCCGGATCGGCTTCCATCACGGGCGCAGGCGGTAACGGCGAATTGGTTGTTATCGACGGTGATAGCGGCAGGCTTGGGGTTGCAAGGGCAATCTGGACCGGCGCTGGCACAGGCGTAACGGCGACCGGCGCGGGAACCGACACCGGCATTGGCACCGGAGCCGACGTTGCGGCAACGACGACCGGTGCACGCACAGTATCCGGCGGCGGTAGCGAACTCATCGTGGTCACCCGCTCGACTTTGGTCAGCTCGCCGCGCGCTTCGGGGGGAAGTTTCGTAGGGTCAACGGCAGCAATCCGGGTGCCGATCCGCGTGCCCAAGCGCGACGATGCCTCGACCGTAAATCCTGGTTCCGCCTTTGGTGCCACTGCGATTGGCGGTTTTACAACCGGCACGGGCATTTGCTTGGTCACCACCGACGCCACAGTCGTCCGGCCCAACGGCGCACCCGACGGAATCAGTCCGTCCCCGGCATTGGCCCCGCTTGGCACGCTGCCGATGGGCCGGAACGGATCGCCCATTTGCACCGACGCAAAAGTCTGCCCGTCCGACGGCATTGTCCCGAAATTCACGGCATGCGCCCGCTCGGCCGGATTGAGTTTCGCAAGCCGCGTCAGGAACGGTGACATCGTCCCCGCAAGGCTCGCGGGCATCACTTGCCGTGCAATGATGTTCGCGCCCGACACGTCGTTATTCATGGCAAGGATAAACGCCCGCGCGCGCCACGCCCCCTGATCCTGCTTGCGGAGTAGCGGATCAAGCACCGTCAGCGCCTGTGACCGGTCCCCCGAAATGCCCAGCGACAGCGCATAGCGCCGCGTCACTTCGTCATCGCTGCCCCGCCGCAGCGCCGTAACATAATCCCGCTGTGCCCGCCGGTTATCCCCTCGCAGGTCGTAAGCAAGTCCGCGATCCTTCGCGATGTCGTTTTCGGAAACGCCCAGCGACACCGCTTCGCCAAACACGCGCAACGCATCGTCGGGCTTTTCCAGCATGACGAGTGCTGTCGCCAGACCCGCTTTCGCTTTGCCGCTACGCGGATCGATTTCCTCGGCGCGGGCAAAGAAGCCCAGCGCCGCGTTGGGATCGCCCACGTCAATTGCCGCCTGCCCGGCACCGAGCAATGCGAACAGATTGCGCGGGTTCGCCGCCAGCGTGCGCAAGTGGACAGACAATGTGTTGACCGGATCAGGCGCCGTGACACCGGGGATCGGTTGCACCATCTGCGCAGCCACAGGCACCGACAGCGCGCATGCCACAACACCAAACAAAAACGAGAACTTGTGACGCAAAATCATGTCCCGTTAAAATAGGGCGGCAAAACCGTTGGGCAAGCGCAACGGACATCGCCCGCGCCAAACGGACGCTCCCGTTCGACGAAAATGGCCCCGGCTTTCACCGGGGCCATCGCATTACTGGTTATTCTGGCGATTGAGGAAGCGCGGAATGTCGAGCGGATC
>JANOZQ010000099.1:0-3158 GCA_031429555.1 Sphingomonas sp.
CTATAACCGACGCGGCTCCAGATTACCGGCATTCCCTTCGCGCGGGCGAGACGGGATATGGTGTTCACATGCTCGATCTGTCGCGGATCGGTTTCGTAGGCGGTCTTGAACGCCGCGATGTCGGTGTAGGCACGCTGGAAATCGACGTTCATGATAGCAAGTTTCTGCCCAAACCCGAACTTCGCCCGCGCCGGATTAGCCATAACATCGGCGAAAATTTCGCGTGCGGTGCGGTTGTCTTCGATCATGCGGGTGCCGATAACGTCCATGTTTCTATGATGCGATAGCGATTGGGGGTTGTCGAGATGAATTTGTCCGGACAAATTACGCCGGTGATCACACGGCATTTCATCGATTGCGGATCCCGGCGGGTGCATTACCGCCGCTGTGGCCCAAAGTACGGTGGCGGACCGCCCTTGCTGATGGTGCACCAATCGCCGCGATCCTCAGCGGAATATGAAGCGTTGATGCGCACATGGGGGGGCCATTTTACTTGTATCGCACCCGATTCGCCGGGATTTGGCCAGTCCGATCCTTTGTCCGGCACGCCCGAGATTAACGATTTTGCCGATGCGATGGTCGAATTTCTTGATGCGCTCGGCATTGTTCGCGTTGCAGCTTATGGCTTTCACTCGGGCGGGATCATCCTTGTCACGGCGCTGCGTCGGCATCCCGAACGTTTCACTGGCCTTGCGGTTGGCGGTTATGCGATCTGGACAGCGGAAGAGATGGCACTCTTCGGTGAATCCTATTTGCCGCCGTTCGTGCCGTCGGCCTACGGCGAGCATCTGACATGGTTGTGGAACCGTGTCCTAGAACAAAGCTGGTTTTTCCCGTGGTTTGACGTCCGCGATGAAGCGCGGCTGAGCGTAGCGCATGATGATCCGCAGCGGGTTCATGCGGTGGTGATAGACATGCTCGATGCAGGCGATGCGTATCGTACAGGCTATGGGGCTGTCCTGCGCGCGCCACGGGCCATTCCGCCCGCGGATGTCGTAACACCGCCGGTGCTGATCACGGCGTATGACGGTGACCCGTTACAGGCACATATCGACCGGCTGGGGCCAATGCCTGTGAACTGGGCAGCGCGTAAAGTCGCCACGCCTGCGGAACATCACGCGGAGAGTCTTACGTTCCTGCAAGCGCATGCCGCGCCTGCCATCGGGGCCTTTCCGACGGTCGAGGATCAGGGTTTTGCCCATATCGAAACCGAAGCGTTTAATGGCCTCATCCACTGGCGCGGATCGCACAAGGCGAGCCGGATGGTCGTCCATGCGCCCGGCGGCGAAGCGGCGACCGGGCGTTTCCTGGCAATTGATTTGCCCGGGCATGGCCTGTCGAGTGACTGGATCGGTGACGCGCCCGAAATTATCGAGCCGTGGCGCATATTGCTCGGCGCGTGCTTGACGCATTTTGGCGTGAAAGCGATTGACGGGCAGGGGTGGAGTGCTGCGCTAAGTGATCGCGCCGCGCCGCGCCCATCGCCCGACATTGCCGAACGGTTGATTCCGGACCTAACGCCCGACTGCTTTGGCAATTATTTGACGCGGGCATGGAGCGTGGCGCGCGCATCGCGGCTGTTCGATCCGTGGTTCGTTGCCGATGCGGCGCATGCGGTTTGCGTTGATGCCGTTGCCCTGACGCCGGTGGCATTGGCGCGTGACACGAGGGCGCTGCTCCGCGCGCGGTCGGCGCGGGCACTCATGAAAGCACTTTCGCAGGGAGAAGACTGATGGGAATTCGCGAGGACATGCCGCTGCTCGCGCGGCACGAAGGCGTGTGGGACGGGACCTATACTTATTTCAATGCGGCCAACGAAAAGATCGACGAGCATAAATCGCGATTGTTATGCCGCTTTCCCGATGACGGTCCATCGCCGTATCATCAAACCAATTGGTACACATGGGCCGACGGACGGACCGAAATCCGTGACTTCCCCGCCGAGTATCGCGACAAGCGGGTGTGGTGGAACAATGAACTGATCCAGGGATCGGCATGGGAAGTGGGGCAGGACAGCCGCCAGCGCTCGGTCATGCTGTACTGGCAGCGGACGGGTGATCCTTCGTTGTATCTGTATGAGATGATCCAGATTTCGGACGATGGCCAGAACCGGTGCCGGACATGGCACTGGATCCGCAACGGTATGCTCGAGACGCGGACGGCGATTCAGGAAACGTTCGTGACGAAGGACTGGCGCGCAGTCGAAGCGGAGATGGCGGCTGGCTGAGCCACGCACTCTTTTTGCCAAGCTTTGGGGCGCGCATGTCGTTGCCGATCTGGGCAATAGCAACGCTTTGATCGCGATTGACCGGGTGTTCCTGCATGAACGCACGGGCGCGGCGGCACTCAATAATATGGCGGCTGCGGGACGGGTGGCCATCGATCCGCGCCGCGTTTTCGCGGTGATCGACCATATTGTCGACACACGCATCGGGCGCAGCGACGAAACGCTGGTGCCGGGCGGGCAGGCGTTCATCACCGAAACGCGCGCGGCCTGTGCGGCGGCCGGGATTAAATTGTTCGATGTTAACGACCGCGATCAGGGCATTGTCCATGTGATTTCGCCCGAACTCGGGATCGTGCTGCCGGGGGTGACTTTGGTCGCGCCCGACAGTCATAGTTGCTCGCAGGGGGCGTTCGGCGCGCTGGCGTGGGGCATCGGGTCGAGCGAAGCCGAACATGCGATGGTGACGGGGACGCTGCGGATGGCGCGACCGAAAATGATGCGGGTGAGGTTCGAGGGCAAGTTGCGCACGGGCGTGACAGCAAAGGACATGATCCTGCACCTGATCGCGACGCATGGTGCGGGGGGCGGATCGGGATATGCGGTGGAATTTGCGGGCGATGCCGTGTCTGCGCTCGACATGGAGGGGCGGATGACGCTGTGCAACATGGCGACAGAATTTGCCGCGATGACAGGGATCATCGCGCCAGACGCGGTGACTTTGGCATATCTGAAAGGACGGCGATATGCGCCTGATCCCTTGCCCGACTGGTCAGACTTGAAGACCGACGACGATGCAACGTTTGACTGCGACGTCTCGATTATAGCGGCGAGCATCGAACCGATGGTCAGCTGGGGAACATCGCCCGCGCACAGCATCGGAATAAACGGAGTTGTGCCGCAGGGGCCGGATCGCGTGCATGACTATATCGGC
>JANOZQ010000100.1:0-5244 GCA_031429555.1 Sphingomonas sp.
GCATAGGCGTTCCGCGGTCGCGCGACGATACCGGCAGGACGGACCGCGCGGCCATCGACGACGCCGCGCCGCGTCAGATCGGCAAGGTAGTATTCGACCATCGCTTTGTGCGTGCCGTAACTGCCAAGGGGACGAAGCGCCGTCGCATCGGTCACGGGCTGATCGGCACGGCCCAGTGCCGCAATCGAACTTGCGTAAACGACAACTGGCGCATGCGGCCCGGCAACGACGTCGAGCAATGCGATCGACCCGTCGAGATTGACGGATTTGCCAAGTACAGGATCCTTTTCACTCGCGCCGCCGGGCAGCGATGCGAGGTGGAAGAGAATATCGACTCTGTCGCCGATCAGTCGCGCCCGGACATCCGAATCGGCATATGTCCCCTGCACAACGACCGCATTCGGGTGGTCAATCGACTGCACATCATTGAGTCGTAAGTCGGCAATATGGCCCAGCGCACCACGCTCGATGCGGTTAACAACGGCGCGTCCGATAAACCCTGCCGCACCGGTCACCGCCACCCGAAGGCCATCAGTTTGCCGTGTTATCAATGCGTTCCCCCCGCCCGTTTTCTTGCCTGCGCCGAACATAACCGATCGACTAAAAGGCGACGACAGGCAATACCATAATGACAGACATCTGACGATTATATTTGCACGCCATCCTAAATTCGGTATAACAGGAATAACGGCCAACGAGCCATAAACCGGGAGGGGTTATGAAGCATCTTATTCTAGCATCAGTGTCTTTTTTGGCGATCACCGCTGTGCCGGCACATGCCCAGACGCCAGCCCCTGAAGAGCAGGGCGGCATTCAGGACATCATCGTGACTGCCCAGCGCATTCAGGAGTCCGCGCAAAAAGCGCCGGTTGCGATTGCGGTCGTCAAACCCGAAGAACTTATCCGCCAGAACGTCACCCGCGCCGAAGATCTTTCGCGCGTCGTTCCTGCACTCGTTTCAACGTCGTCAGGCGGGGCCAACACGACATTCTTTTTGCGCGGTGTCGGCAACACGACCGTCAATTCGTACAGCGATCCGGCGATTTCGTTCAACTATGACGGCGTTTACATCGGTCGCCCGAACTCGACACAGGGCTTTTTCTACGACCTGCAGCGTGTTGAAGTGCTGAAAGGTCCGCAGGGCACACTTTACGGGCGCAACGCCACCGGCGGCGCGATCAACGTCATCCCCAAGCGTCCCGAGCTCGGCGTCACCGGCGGTGAGTTTCAGGCAAGCTATGGCAATTACAACGCCTATCAGTCGCAAGGTGCATTCAACCTGCCGATCGGCGACGCCGGCGCGTTCCGCCTTTCCGGATTCTCGAGCAGCCACGATGGCTATTTGTCCGACGGTACGGGAGATCAGAAGCAATATAGTCTGCGCGCGCAGGCTCTTGCCGAGCTGACCCCGAACCTTACGACACGCATCGGCGCCGACTTCAGTCATCAGGGCGGTGTGGGTGCCGGATCATTCACTTACGGCACCTATGCTTTTGACACACCTTCAAACCGTTATGTGTTTACGGCGACGCCGCAACTCGGGCCGACGGTCGGTGCCCATGATCCACTCACTGAAGCATTCGTGCAAACGCGATTCATTGCACAGGCTGGTCGCAATGCCGAGGCAACGGGTAATTACCCCAGTCTCGACGTCAGCGTCTGGGGTGCCACTAACGAAACCAACTGGACGACTGATGCCGGAACGCTGACGGTTCAAGCAGCCTATCGCGAAGCGACTGTCCATTCGCTGTCAACCACGTCGAATTTCAAAGGCTTTTATCAGGACGAGAAGAATAATCAGGTAACGCTAGAAGCGCGCTTTGCGGGCAAAATCGGGACAGCCGTCGATTATCTGGTCGGCGCGTTTCTGTTCGACGAGAGCATCAGCAGCAAGACAGCGATCAACCAGATCACGTCACTGCCGATTCAGGATTACCGGACAGGCACCAATTCGAAGGCAGTTTTCGGGCGTCTTGGCCTGCACGCAACCGATACACTGACCTTTACAGCAGCCGGTCGTTATACAGATGATAAAAAGCGGATGAATGGCCTCAGCAACGTCTTCACGTTCAACTGCGGCAACCCCAATGCCCCACCACAGGATCTGTGCCCGGGCGTGCCGCTGATGCCACTCGTGCGGAGCGCCGCCGACCTCATCGCATTCTATACACAGCGCGGCATCCCCGTGGGCAACAACGGCGTGCAGCCCCCTGCGATCCTGAACCGTGCGCGTATCCTGAATACTCAGATCGCGATTGATTCAACGCTGCAGACGAAAAAGTTCACCTATCGTCTGGCCGCTGACTGGCAGTTCACGTCGTCGAACCTGCTCTACGTAAGCTATGAAACCGGCTTCCACGGCGGCGGGTTCAACTTCGGCAAGGGGCTCGAAACCTATAATCCGGAAACAATCTCGGCCTACACGATCGGGTCAAAGAACCGATTCTTCGACAACAAAGTGCAATTGAATATCGAGGCATTCTACTGGAAATACCGCGATCAGCAGATTGCGCAGTTCGGCACCGATTTCTCGACGCCGCCGATCTCGGTTTTCTACACCTCGAACATCGGGCGCAGCACGATCAAGGGCTTCGATGTCGATTTCGAAGTTGCAGCAACCCCGACGACACGGCTCAGCGGGAGTGTCCAGTATCTCGATACGAAATATAATTCCTACACAGTGACCGCGTCGATTCAGGGTCCGGTGCCGAACTTCTCGACGGATTTCTGCACGATTACGCGGACGACGATCAACACGATCAATTGTTCGGGCGCGCCTGCGCTGTATTCGCCGAAATGGTCGTTCAACGTCGCGCTTGAACAAACCATAAAGTTCGACGGCTTCAAGCTCGTGGCGGCAGGCGGTACGCGGTATCGCGGTGATTTCTTCGCGGCGACCAGCTACCAGCCATGGGTGGTTTCACCGGCCGGCTTCCAGTCTGACGCATCGCTCACGTTGATGCCCGAAACCGACAGCTGGTTTGTGACGGCGTATATCAACAATATAGAAAATACGCGGCGCATCTCGCAGTCGAATGTCAACGGCACGCTTGGCACGCAATCGGCCATTGCAACCGCGCCGCGCACATTCGGCGTCCGCGTTGGTGCGAAATTCTAATAACGTCGGGGGACGACCGTCCGGACTTGTTATTCTCTTAATCGGGAATTACAGATCGGACGGTCAATTCTTGAGGATGTAATATGACAAAAGCGTGCGTGACCGACCTTCAATATGTCGCCCATGCCGTTCCCGATCTGGCAGCGGAGCGGAAGTTTTACGGCGAGACATGGGGCCTGACCGAAGTCGGCGAGGACGACGGGAAAATCTTTTTCGCGGCCGAAGGGTCATCGCATCCGTTCGTCATCCGCCTGCGTCAGGACGACGAGAAGAAAACCGACCTTATTAGTTATGCCGCTGCATCGCAGGCCGATGTCGATGCGATTTTTGCGCAAGCCATTGCAGCTGGGGCGAAGCCAATTGCCAAACCTGCTCCGGTGGGCGGACTGGCTGGTGGCTATGCAGCCCAGTTCTTCGATCCCGACGGACGCGCAATTGAAGTCGCCTGCAGTACCAACCAGCGTGTCCCGCGCGCCCTGGCACAGGGCGAAGCGATCCCTGTCGGCCTTAGCCACATCGTCCTGCATTCGCCCGACGTCTCCGGCCTACTCAAATTCTATGAAGACGCGCTGGGTTTCCGCGTGTCCGACTGGATCGGCAAATTCATGGTGTTCATGCGTTGTAATCCAGTGCACCACCGCCTTGCCATCATGGGTGGTCCTGCCGCGCTCAACCATGTCGCCTTCGATGTCAGTTCGGTTGACGAAATGATGCGCGGGCTGGGGCGGCTGACCAAGGAAGGCGTCGAACTCAGTTGGGGGCCGGGCCGCCACACGGCGGGCAACAACACCTTCACATATTATCTGACGCCCAACGGCAATGCGGTCGAATACACGTCCGACCTCGAGGAGTGTGGCGACGACTGGGTGCCCAGCACTTACGAAATGCGGCCCGATATTGTCGATCAGTGGGGCACTGGCCGCATCATTATGGGCAATGTGCCGCATGTGACGATGGATGCCGACAAGGGTCTCTGGCGCGTGCCCGCGTGACGGCGGCTTTCCGTAGAGTGGCGCGATGACCAGAAATGTGCTTATCGTCGGTGGCGGCATCGGCGGCATGACAGCGGCGCTCGCAATGGCGCGTCGCGGCGTCTCAGTGACCCTGATCGATTCAGACCCGAACTGGCGTGTCTATGGCGCGGGCATCACGATCACCGGCATGTCGCTACGCGCGTTTGACGATCTCGGCGTGCTTGACGACATCCGCACGCGTGGCTTTGTTCACAACGGGATGCGCCCGATGCGTTTCAACGGCGAACCGCTTGGCGAACCGCGATATGCACCACCGGGTTCACCACCCGTCATGCACGGCGGCGGAATCATGCGCCCCGTGCTGCATGACATACTGTCAACACGCGTCCGCAGCGCGGAGATCGACGTGCGGCTGGGCGTGACTGTCGAAACGCTGACGCAGGACGACGATGGCGTCGATGTCACGCTGACCGACGGCGCGACCGCACGTTACGATCTGGTCGTCGGTGCCGACGGCATTTATTCGAAAATGCGCGACATGATTTTTCCCGATGCGCCGAAACCCAAATTCACGGATCAGGGGTGCTGGCGGATCGTGGCGGATCGACCGCCGCAGATTGACCGTGCCGAAATTTACTTCGGCGGTCCGCTAAAGCTCGGCATGTCACCGATTTCGCAGGAGCAGATGTATGTTTTCCTGCTGGAGCATGTCCCCGGCAATCCATGGTTTGCCCCCGAAACGCATGTCCAGCATCTGTCCGACCTGATGGCACCGTTCGGTGGCATTGTACCAACCATCCGCGCCGGCCTTGGCGAGCATTCGCAGACCAACTACCGTCCGCTTGAATGGCTGCTGCTCCCCGATCCGTGGTACAAAGGCCGCGTCGTCCTGATCGGTGATGCGGCGCATGCCACGACTCCGCATATGGCTTCGGGCGCAGGAGTCGCGGTCGAGGACGGACTTGTGCTTGCGGAAGAGATCGACAAGACCGCCAATATGGCGGCGGCGCTGCGCAGATTTATGGACAGGCGCTTTGATCGGGCAAAGCTCGTCGTCGAGACATCGGTGCGTCAAGGCGAGATGGAAATTTCGAACGCAGACCGCGCGCAACAAACCGGCATGCTGGCGTCCGCGACGCAAGCGCTGGCCCA
>JANOZQ010000101.1:0-9362 GCA_031429555.1 Sphingomonas sp.
GAGCGTCTGCACCCGTTTGGCCCCCTCGACCTGATATGCGCCCGTCGCGCCGCGCACCTGTTTGGCGGCGTCGAGAAGCATCCGCACCCCTGTTGCGCCGACAGGATGGCCAAGGCCGATCAATCCGCCCGAAGAATTGACCGGACAGCGCCCGCCGGTTTCGATTGAGCCATCCTCGATTGCTTTCCAGCTTTCACCGGGGGCAGTCAGGCCCAAATGGTCTATGGCCATGTATTCAGTCGGCGTGAAGCAATCGTGCGTTTCGACGGCGTCGATCTGCGCGATGTCGCTGATCCCGGCGCGGTCGCGGGCGTCGAGGATGGCGCGGCGGACTTGCGGGAAGATGTAGGGTTGGTTCGCGCTTGCCTCGATTTTCGCAGCATAGCTGATGGGGGCCGAGCGATGGCCCCAGCCTGAAATGCGCGGAATGCTGTCCAGTGAGATCCCGCGCTTGCGCGCATAGGCGGCGGCGCGTTTGGGCGAGGCAAGGAAGACGAGGGCCGTGCCATCGGTGACTTGTCCGCAGTCCATCTTGCGGATGCGCCCTTCGACGACGGGGTTGGCATAGTCGTCGGCTGTGAAACTCTCGGGGGTAAAGTCATAGGCGCGTGTCTGAGCGTTGGGGTTGCGCTTGGCGTTGGCGAAGTTCATTTCGGCAATGCGCATCAGATGTTCGTATTTCAGCCCGTAGCGTTTGTCATATTCGTCCGCGAGGTCAGAAAACGCGCGGGGCCAAATATAGTCCGCGTCGCCATATTCGTGCCCGGTCCATGCCGCGACGCCAAGGTGTTCGGCCCCGGTCTTGCCCGGCACATTGCGCATTTGCTCGATCCCGACGACGCAAGCGAGATCGTATCGCCCGGCCTCTATTTCGGCTGTTGCGGCAAGGACCGCTACGCTGCCCGACGCACAGGCCGCCTCGTGCCGCGCGGTCGGCAGGCCGTTAAAAGCAGGATCGACGAGGCCGAAGAAGCCGCCGAGCAAACCTTGATGGGCGAAGAGTTCCGCCGTAAAATTGCCGACATGGCCAGTGTCGATTTCACTGGCGTCGAGCGATGCGGAAGCCAGACCCTCGTTCACGGCCTCGGCAAATACATCGGCAATGTCGCGGCCTTCGCGGCTCCAGACGCGCGAAAAATCGCTTTGCCATCCGCCCAGCACATAAACCATCGGTGTTCGCTTTCACTTTGTGAGGCGATGTGTCGCGCTTGCATGAGGCTTTGGCAACCAGTGTCGGCCTTAGCTGACGGGATCGCGGAGGTTTAGCCCGCTTTTGCGACGGGATGCAGCACAACAGGATCGCTGGACTGCACAAGCTGTGCCGCCGCCAAATCCCGACGGTAGGTGTGGAACGCCTCAAGCGGCATCGGCACGCCGATTTCAAAACCCTGAAGCAAGTCACAGCCGAGCAGCTGGAGCAGGCGTGCCTGCCAGTCGCTTTCGACGCCTTCGACAACGACTTTCATGTCGAGGCTGTGGCCGAATTCGATGACGGCGCGGATAATCTGTGTTGCCTGACGTTTTTTATCGGCGTTGCGCAGGAAGGATTTGTCGAGCTTCAGGCCATCGAGTTCGAAATGCTGGAGATAGCTGAGCGAGGAGTAGCCGGTGCCGAAATCGTCGAGGAAAACCTTCACGCCGACTTCGCGAAGTTGCGCAATTGCCTGGCGTGCCTGGTCGAAGTTCGAGATCAGGACGCCTTCGGTCAGCTCGATGGTCAGCAATTCGGGACGGATATGCGCGGCTAACATCTTGTCGAAAATGCGCTGCACGAAATCGGGATGCTTGAAATAGACCGGCGAGATATTGACCGCGACGGGCACGTCCTCGAGCGCGCGGATGGCTTCGAACGCACTCTGGATCGTCCATTCGGTGAGCTCCATGATCTGGCCGCTGTCTTCGGCAATCGGGATCAGCGTTGCGGGGGATACATCGCCCATCTGGACTGACCGCCAGCGAAGCAATGCTTCGGTGCTGCTGAGCGCGCCGGTTCGTGCATCGACGATTGGCTGATAATGCAGCGCGAGTTCGTTTTCGATGATCGAGCGGCCGAGCTCGACGCGGATTTTGCTTTCGAGCGTCTGGCGACCATCAAGAACATCGTCGAACACGCGGCAGGCACCACGCACCCCGCCTTTGGCTTCGTACATGGCGGTATCGGCGCGGCGCAATAATTCATGCGCGCCATCGATTGCCGGATCGCCGACAGCAATGCCGACCGAGGCACCGACTTCGACAGGCTTGCCGTCAATGACGAAGGGGTGGCTGATCGCTTCGACAACAGCCAAGCCGTGGTCTTCGGGCTGGCGCTTTGTTCCGGCGGGCAGAATAGCGGCAAATTCGTCACCGCCCAATCGCGCAATCACCGTTGCCTCGCCCAGCACGGATTCGGTGCGGCGCGCGACTTCGATCAGCAGGAGATCGCCTGCCTTATGCCCCAGATTGTCGTTGACGTCCTTGAACCGGTCGAGATCAAAAAACAGCAACGTGGTGATGCCGCCTTTGACTGACAGAGTGTCGAGGGCAGCATGAAAAGCACTGCGGTTGTGCAATTGCGTCAGCGGATCGCGCAGCATGACCTCGTGCTGTTCTGCGCGGACGCGGACCAGCTCTTCATGAGCATTGATCAGGTTGCTGTGACGCCATCCGGCAATGAGGATGGCTATGCTTGCCGCAGCGCCAACGGCGGTGCCGATCAGCGCTTTGTGTGTTACAAAGCCGATGGCTTCTGCAAGTAGATATAGTGGTGCGGCAATCGCGACCAATCCGATTATGGTGATCGTGATCCGCACCCAGTCCGGCTTTGCGGAAGGCTCGACGGTGGCTGGCAATGACCGGTCCTGCATCAGTCGCGTCCAAACCGCCCATTGTGAGCCGTAAACGGCGATGACGATGGCCCTTTGGGAATCTGGTCAAACATTTCACGCGTGCGGTCGCTCAACCGCTGTTCGGCAATGCTCTTTTGCGTGTCAAGTGTATCGACCAGCGCGCGCTGTTCGAGGTGGACTTTCATCCGCGCGCGCAGGATCGGCAGGCTGATCGGCTTGACCATATAATCGTTGGCCCCGGCATTGATGGCAGCGACGACCGACATTTCCTCGTCCATGGCCGTACACATGATGACCGGCAGCCGCGCATTGTCATAAAGCTCGCGGATGGCGATCAGCGTGTCCATGCCCGACAGATCCGGCATCATCCAGTCAAGGAGAATGATGTCCGGAGTTTTCTGCGAGATGATCGACAGCGCTGCCCGACCGCTGTCGCAGCTTTCGGTCGCGTAGCCACAGGATTTCAGCCCGCGTTCAAGCAGGATGCGGTTATCCTCGACATCGTCGACGATCAGAACGCGTTTCTGGCCGGTCGCGCCAATTCCTGGATCGAGCGGGCTCATCGCACCATCTCCTTCAGGTGCTGGGCAATTTCGCGTGGCGACGATGATCCTTTGGCGCAAAAGAGATAACCGGCATCAAGGATACGGCGATGCTCGTCGAGCGAGATTTCACACGCCGACAGGACAATGACCGGGACCGACCGCAGTTCTTCGTTGGCCAGTAGTGCATCAATCACCTGGAACCCGTTGAAATTGGGCATCGCAAGATCGAGGACGATCGCAATCGGCGGCTGTTCCTCCGCCATTTGGAGGCCCTGGGCGCCATCAATCGCGCGGCGTGTTGTAAAGCCGACTTGCCGCGCGCAGCGATCCACGAGTTCGGCAGCGTCGTCATCATCCTCGATGATCAGAATTTCGCCGGTTGCCTTGGTCGCATAGACTTCGAGCATGGCGCGAAGCTGCGATTCGGCGACGGGCTTGCGAATATAATCGGTTGCCCCCGCATCCAGCCCACGCGCGCGGTCATCATCCACTGTCACGAGAATGACCGGTGTTGCACCCAGCGCGTCGTCAGCGCGCAATTCTTCGAGAATGTCATAGCCCGAACGCCCCGGCATCAGGACATCAAGGAGGATCAGATCAGGCTTTTGCGCACGTGCCAGTGCCAGCCCGGTTTCGCCGTCGGTTGCCGAAATCACGCCGTAGTTGAGGCGTGCGAGCCAGCGTCGCATCAAGTCGATGGCGCTGTCGCTGTCATCGATGATGAGGGCTGTGCGCTCATAGCCTTCGACGGACTGCACCAGGCTTTCGATGGATTGCGCAGTGCCGGGGGTGCGTACTTCATCGAATTGCGATCCCGCACCCGAATTCAGCGGCAGTTTCAGGGTGAACACAGAGCCTTTGCCTTCGGTGCTTTCAACCGTGACGTCGCCGAGCATCAACCGCGCGAGGCGGCGGGTGATGGCCAAGCCAAGGCCCGTGCCGCCGAATTTGCGTGATGCGCTGCCATCACCTTGACGGAAAGGTTCGAACAGATTGTCCTGCTGGACAGCGCTGATCCCGATGCCGGTATCGGTTACGCGGAAGATGACTTCAGCCTTGTCGCCTGTTTCGACGAGGTCGACGTCGAGCGAAATGTCGCCGTTGGTCGTGAATTTGAACGCATTGTTCAACAGGTTGTTGAGGCACTGCCGAATTTTGCCTTCGTCACCGATCATGATGCCGACTTCGCGCGTCACTTCGATTTTGAACCGGTTGCCGTTGCGTTTGGCTTCATTATCAAAATTGATTGCCGACGACCTGACAAGTGCGTTCACGTCGACGACGGTCCGGTCGAGCGTTGCCTTGCCGGCTTCGATTTTCGACAGGTCGAGAATTTCGTTTATCAGCGAAAGCAGATGGCGGCCCGCCTGCTGGATACGTTCAAGATCGGCGATGACCGGCTTGTTGTCCGCTTCCATTGCGTCTTCGGTCAGCAGCATCGCATAGCCCAGAATGGCGTTCAGCGGCGTGCGCAATTCATGGCTCATGTTGGCCAGAAACTGCGACTTGGCGAGGTTCTGGAGATTGGCATGTTCGCGGGCGCGCTCGAGCTCGGCAATAACCCCTTGCGACCGGGCAACGACATTGGCGACGCGCGATTCGAGTTTGTCGAAATCTTTCATGATGGCTGACACCGACATCCAGCGACGGTTGTGCAGGCTGATGTCGGTCGTTGGATCTTCGCCCGCCATGATCAGATAGGATGTCAGCAGGTCGGTCGCGCGTGACGCCGGCACGGCGAACAAGCGTCCAAGAAAGGTTGCCGCTGCAATCGCAAACAACGTGCCCGCCGCGATGGACAGGCCGATAAATATGGCTGCGCGGTTGCTCGCGATGCCGTCTGTCGCGGCCCAGATTGCCGCCGCACCGACAGCCGTCACAATCAACGTGATTGAGATTGCCAGAAAGGCAAGCCGCGCAATTGTCCGGCGCGCCGTGATTGTCAGGGCGGGAGCCTCGGTCTTTTGCAGGCTGATTTCGCTGTGGATCATGCGGCCACTCCTGCTGTTCGAGCGGCGGCTTTCGGCGCGGGCAGGGCGCGGACAGCGCTGGCATGGATCGGAATTTCCATCGTAAAGCTGGTTCCGACGCCACGTTCGGAACGGACGTCGATAGTACCGCCCATCATTTCGCAGAAGCGCTTGGTCAGCGCGAGGCCGAGGCCCGTGCCACCGAACTTGCTTGATGTGTCGGCTTCGGCCTGGCTGAAATCGGTAAACAGTCGGCTGAGGCCTTCGGGGCTGATACCGATGCCGTTGTCGGTCACTTCAAGCAGCATGTAGTCGCCGTGGTCAGTCGGCTTGCGCAGGACCGTCAGCATGATCATGCCCTTGGTCGTGAATTTTGCGGCGTTGCTCAGCAGATTGAGGATCGACTGGCGCAGTTTCAGCGCGTCAAGTTCGAGGATGCCGAGATCCTCGGGCATGTTGACGACAATCCGGTTGTCGCGCTTGCCGATCAGCGGCGAGGCTGTGGCCATCACTTCGTTGATGAGCGAGCTGACTTCGACGGGCTGGGTTACCAGCTCGATACGGTTTGCTTCGATGGAGTTGAGATCGATCACGTCATCGACGAGCGCAAGGAGGTGGCGGCCCGCGGTATGGATGCGGTTCAGGTCTTCCATCTTGCGGCCGGCGTTGGCCCGCTCCTCGAAATTTTCGCGCAGCATTTCAGTATAGCCGATCACGGCATTGAGCGGCGTGCGCAGTTCATGGCTCATCTTGGCCAGGAAGATGGATTTACGTTTGCTGGCTAGCTCGGCGGCTTCCATCGCTTCGCGCAGGGCCACGAGTTTACTGCGCTGCTCGATGGCTTCCTGTTCGATCTGGACGCTGATCCGCATCACGGTTTCGTAATAAAGCGTGAGCAGCGTCATGTAGGCAAGCGCCGCAACAATCGACAGCAGTGTCGCATATTTGAGGCTCTCGATCGGAAGGATCGTCGGAAACTCGCCATAGAACAGCCGGATGCTGAAAAAGCCGACGAGCTGGAATGCGACACCGATAAGCACTTCCTTTACGGAATCGGACAGGTAGAAAAAGCCCAAAACCATTGCGATCAGGAACCACGGCAGGAAAGGGGAACTGATCCCGCCGAAAAAGAAAGAGCCGAACAGGCTGAGGCAAACGAGCATCTGAACGCTGGCAATCGCCGCTGCGCGCATGCTGCCCCACTGGCGGAGCATAAAGGGGATCGCAAAGAAGCTCGCGACCATCGCTTCGGTGACCCAGAACTGCCAGGTGTCACCCGCTGGTGTCTGCCACAGGAAGTAGGTCACGGAATGCCCCATGAGGGGGCCAAGCAGATGCAGCAGCACAAAGGTGCGCGCCATCAACCGGTCGGATTCGGTCTCGCGGATTGCGGGCGGAATAAACCAGTCAATAATGGTGTAAAGTGCGCGTTGCATTCGGCTCCCCCGTCTCTGCGACCTCCGGCTAGGCGAAAAGGTTTAACAATCCGCAAAAGATGTTCGGGTCCGGACAGTGCCTTCAGCCGTCAGGATCCTAACCTTTACGGCCCGTTAAGAGCTTTCGGGCATAGGGAATTGAGGCGTGTTCTGTTGAAAGCAGTTCCGTCATATCCGCTGGGGGGTTCGAGTTCGATGACAAATAAATTGCGGCTGAAAAAGAAATTCAGTCTGAGCGATTTGCTCGACTATTTCATTCCGGCCGACATGCAGGTTAATCCAGAAGCGCACCGTCGCGCGCGCATGTTCATGCTCAGCCATGTTTTTGGACCGATCATTGGCAGCTCGTTGCCACTCTATCTCTTCATCATGGGGATTTCGCGCGATTACCGTGCGGTGGTTTTCTTCGTTTCGATCATGGCCTTCTGGATTTATCCATTCATTCTGCGCTGGACGGGGCGTTATCAGACACTGGCGTTGATCTCTGTCCAGAACCTGATCTTTTGCGTGCTGTGGGCATGCTATTCATTCGGCGCGATGGGATCGCCGTTTGTGCCCTGGATACTGCTTTTTCCGCTGCTGGCGTTTCTTTATCTCCCGCCGACTGGCTGGGTGCGCAATGTCCTGCTTGTTCAGATTTTCGGCAGTCTCGGTATATTTCTGGCGATGGTTGTGGGCGGCTATGACTTTCCGCACGTCGATCTCGGGGACCTTCAGGTTATCGGGATGATTTCGATGGCTGCGGTGGCATTCTACTTTGCCATGATGTCGCTCTATTTCGCCAAGATGTTTCATGAGCAGCGCGAATTTTCGCGTGAACTTAACGGGATCGTGTCGACATCGGACAACGTCCGCAATCTGACCGCGGCGGCCAACCAGGCAAGTGCCGCAAAGGCGGATTTCGTGGCGAGCATGAGCCATGAACTGCGCACGCCGTTGAACGCGATCATCGGATACAGCCAGTTGCTTCTCGAAGAAGCGCATGACGAGGACGACAAAGAATCGGTTGCTGATCTGGGGCATGTCAACAAGGCAGGATCTGACCTGTTGCGGCTCATCGACGATATTCTTGACTATTCACGGATCGAAGCGGGCAAGATGCCCGTCAACAGCAATTTTGGCAGTGTTGCCGAAAATATCGCGCGTTGGGCACCCAAGCTCGATTCGGCGTTGGCCAGTCGGGGCTACTCATTGAAAATTGCGCCCGGTCATGGCGCCGACCTTGTTTTCAGCACGGATTGGGATGCCCTTGGCGGTGCCCTTCGGCATCTTGCAACAGGCATTGCCGCGCGCACAGTCGGCACGCATCTGTTGACGTTGACGGTCGAGCCAAACGGCCTTGGCGGTGTCACGATGGCGCTGACCGAAGATAACGCGAACACGACGTTGATTTCCGAAGCGAGCCTCCACGAAACATTCGATCACCACGACGACACGTCGCCGACGAAATACGGCGGCACCGGCATCGAAATCGCACTGGCACATAAATTTGCCAAGCTGATCGATGCGGTGATCAAGCCGGGCCGTCAATTGGATGGCCGTGCCGCAAATCTGCTGATCGTTCCCGACCTGTCGGCGCGCGATATTGAATTTAGCGAAGCGGCTTAACCGCTCGCCAATGAATTGAGGCTAAAGGCTTTCCCATGACCATGATACTGATTGTCGAAGACAATGAAATGAACCGCGACATGCTTCGGCGCCGGCTCGAGCGTAGTGGCTATGATGTCATATGCGCCATCGACGGACCAGAAGGCATCACCATGGCGCGTACCGAACAGCCCGACATGATCCTGATGGACGTGGCGCTGGGCGATATGGACGGTTGGGAAGCGACAACGGCACTGCGCGCTGATTCGCGGACATCGAAAATTCCGGTGATCGCTTTGACGGCGCATGCACTTGAAAGTGATCGGCTGAAAAGCATCCAGGTCGGATGCGTGGATTTCGAGACGAAACCCGTTTCGCTGCCGCACCTCCTTGAAAAAATCGAGAAACATAAGCTCGGTTAACTATCTTCGCTGACCACATTGTTACACTCGGGCCTTACGCAGGCTGCAGGACATAAGTAGAGTTAACGGGGCATCTATCATGGTAGAAGAAAAAGGCGGCGTTGACGCGCTCGGGGGCAGCATGCGCGATTTCCGGTATTTGCCGGGAAGCAATATCCTCGATCGGGTCGAGGCCTTTTATGACTGGCAACAGGCACGCCGCGCCGTCGGCGTCTGGCCGCTGGGCCGCTCCACCGAGAACGGCGCGCGCAGCCGGTGCAGCGCGCGGACCGACGAAGGTGTGCTGTTCGAAGGTGTCAATTTCGCCAGCCAGGATTATCTGAGCCTCGCTTCGCATCCCGCCATTGTGGATACCGCGTGTGATGTGATGCGCTCGTTTGGCGTCCACAGCGCCGGGTCACCTGCGCTGGTCGGCAATACGTCGCTGTCGATCAAGCTTGAGCAGACAATCGCCGAATTTTTAGAAACCGACCATGTCGCGCTTTTCCCGACGGGATGGGCCGCCGGCTTCGGCGTGATCAAAGGGCTTGTCCGTCCGAGTGACCATATTGTCATGGATGCGCTGAGCCACGCC
>JANOZQ010000102.1:0-5365 GCA_031429555.1 Sphingomonas sp.
TTGTAACGTGGGTGATCGAGCAGGACACCGTCCTTGTCGTCGTGCAGATCAACCGTTTTCAGCCCGCGCGCGTCCCCGACAAAGTGGACCAGCGCAATGTCCTGGAGATGCGTATCATCCTTGTAGTCGGCATGGCGGACCATGCGGTCGATACGGAAGCTCGGGCCATCGCCCACCCGCAAATTGGTCGCGCCGATCCGCACGCGGTAATCACGATCCACCTGCTCCTGCGTGATGCAATGCGCTGCCGTCAGCACCCAGTTTGGCGCGATCAGCGTTCCGCCGCAGCGGTGCTGCATTTCCCACATCTCGCGCCCGCCACGTTCGGCGGGGTAATAGCCGGTAAAGTTCGAATAGATTTGCGCCTGATAAGGTGCGGTGCCACGCTTTACTTGGTTTCCGCCGATCACGCGCACACGAGTATCGCGCCTCTCGACCACATCGCCCGCGTCGTTGCGTGTATAGGCAGGCCCGGGGATCTTTGTGTCGGGAAAAGCACGCGGCATTTCTGTCGGCGGCGTTGTTGTAACTTGCGCTTGAGCAACCGACGATACGAATACACAAACAACCAGAAGTATCTTGGCAATCATGTCCCTCTCCGTTGCCAAAGCTGTCAGCTTAGCCCGGCAGCGTCAATGGCCGCGCGTGATAGGTTTGCAGCCAGCTTGCCAAGTCCTGCGTCAGAAGATCAGTTGCGCGGGCGACACGGCGTTTGAGCGTATCGAAGCTCAAGGCATCGGCGTCGATAACCTGGCGCAGCGTCGCCAGATTATGCGCGAGTGACTCACTGCGCTCGGCGGTTCCGGCAAAATCGCCCTGCATGCGGATGCCGTATATTGCAGCGCCGATGGCGGGAAATGCCGCACTCGCAATCGTCGTTGCCGTCAGAAATGGATGCGCAACCGCATCCAGCGCGGCCATCCCGACCATCTTGTCCGCCATCTTGAAAACGAGCAGCGATACACAGATAATCGCCGTCATCATGAACAGGATCGTGCCCAGATTGTGCAGCCGGTGTTCAAGCCGGTGCATCCGGTGGGCATCCGTTTTAAGATAAGCGATTTGGTCATCAATCAGCGACGTCAGGCCGTCGCGGACGCAAGCCAGATAGGCTGCGTTCACGCGCACCGACGGCATGCCCAGTTCGCGCGCCGTTGCCCGCGCATACCAGTCAACCCAGCCGGGGCGCAGATCAGCGCCACTGCGCAACTCAAGCTCGCCGAGCTGCGCGGCGATGGTCAGGCAGCGCAGCCGCTCCGCGAGATGGCGATTGTCGAGCCAGCGCCGGTGCCACTTCGCTCGATTGCCTGCGCGCGTGACAAGCAGGATCGTTGCAATCACCATGAATTCTAGAATGATGAGCACTGGCTTCAGGGCACTCGGCAGCGCCAGCCCGAGCAGCGACAGCACCACGGCCAGCGCCGCAAAGCTGAAGTTTGTGACATAGCCGCTGCGAAACATTTGTGCGACATGCGTTGCCATTGCGTCGGCACGGGCAAAACGCGGGGCCAGCGTCGTGCGCAGTTTGGCACCGAACCCACTGGCATCGAGCGCCGCACCCGAACAGGGACCAAGGATCGCAGGCATCGCGCGCGCCGGATCCGCCACGGCCCAATCAGTTGTCCGCAAGCGCCGCACGCCCATCATGGCCAGCAACAAAGGGTAAGCCAGCGCCCAGTTACGGCGCGGCTTCGTCGGGGCTTCGAATTGCGCAAGCATCGCCTGTTCTGACGCGTCACGCGGAGCATCGATCAGTCCACGCATCAGCCCAGGTAGCGCGCTCAGGTCGCCACGCGGCACCGAATCAATCGTCTGCTGGCCAAGATCATGTTCTTCCAGGCCATCCCACAGAAGGCGGGGTTGATTTACGCCTGCGGCATCAATGTGGATGACGGGGATACCGGCCAGCACAGCTTCGGCGACAATCTGCGCCGCGCCGCCGCGCCCGCGCACCGGGCCACCGTCCCACACCGCGACCAATATGTCGCTTTGCGCCAGCACAACCCGACCGGCGCGTTCATAGGCAATGGCGCTCCCGCCCTCGACACCGCGGTCGCCATCGAGTTCAAACACAGCATGCGCTTTTGCAAGCAGCATTTCGTGATCGGCGCGCGCCTGCGCCTCGGTAAAATCGGCGAAATAGTCTTCACGCGACAGCGGCAACACCGCATCGAGCGTCCAGCCAAGATCAAGCGCTTCATCAGCGGCGATGCTGTCGGCACCATCAGCAAGGCTGGTCACGAGCCGCATCGGTGCCTTTGCTTCAGTCGCCAAAGTCTGGAACAGCGTGTGTAGCGCGGCGCGCAGAGCGACCAAATCAGTGTCGCCCAGCCGCTCAAGCCGGTGCCCGGTCACACCGATGCCCAATGCGCCGGAAACGGCCGCTACAGCGGTTGCAGGCGGATCGACACGCATTGAAAACGACTTAGGGCCTTTCGCGCGCGAGCGTCAATTCGGGCAGGCTTCCTGCACGGAACACTATCGCCGCGAAAGGGCAATCCCGGCGAGATTTTGGGATCGCTTAATATAGCGAATGCGAACTGCTTTCCAAGGCATCATCAATGCTTTAAAATTACAGAGATGCACGGCACTGGAGCCCATTGCTCTAGCCACACCATTGGCTTGATTGATAACCGCAGCACTATCGCCGAGCAGAACGACATTCGCCGGGTCGTAATTTCGCGCCAACCAAAGCGCATGGAGCAGCGCCAGCCATTCGGCATCCATGCTGCTGCCATAGCCGACATCGCGTTCGACATGCACGACCCCGCTGATGACGACGGCAAATTCCATCTGCCCCGGATTGGGGCGGCATCCGCCATCGAAGAATATTTTCAGGCGGCGATGCGGATTGGTTGTCACCGCGCCACTGGATTGCGGCTGGCATAGGCGCCGAACAGGCCGATGATGGCATAGCAGGCAACCGGAGCTACCAACGCGAGCGCCAACCCGGCCTGATCCGCGACAAGACCGAAAAGCGGCGGCACAATGGCACCCCCGACGATTGCTGTGCACAATATGCCCGAAGCTTGCGGTGCTTCCTTGTCCATCCCTTCGGTTGCGAGACTGAAAATCGTCGGAAACATAATCGAATTGAACAGGCCGACGAGGATCAGAGACCATCCGGCAATTGCGCCCGACGACATGCCCGACAACAGGTTGAGGCCAATGGCGATCGCCGCAAACGCCAGGAGCAAAAGGCCGGGCTTGACCATCCGCAGCAAAAATGTGCCAACCAGTCGCCCCACGAGCGCGCCGCCCCAATACAGCGCGAGCAACTTGCCCGCCGCCTGTTCGTCCAGACGCATCGTCCGGGCATCGCCCAGATAAGCGATCAGATTGCTGCCAATGGCGACTTCCGCACCAACATAGCAAAAGATACACAGCGCGCCGAACGCCAGCCGTGGACGACCCAGCAGTAGCGCCACAGCACCTTCGCTTTTGACCTCGTCGACTTTTTGCCCGTCGAGGGCACCGCGATACATCCAGAATACAAGTGCGATCAGCGTCATTGCGACGGCTAGACCGATATAGGCATGTCCGATTATCGTCGATTCAGACGTCCGGAATGCTGCCAGTTCCGCACCAGACAATGTCGCCGGATCGACCGACGAACTCTTGCCGAGAAGCAATGTCGCGCCGCCATAAATCATCAGGAATACCCCGATGGAATTGAACAGTTGCGCAAAGGTCAGGCGGCTGTGCGCGGTTTCGGGCCTGCCCAGACTGAGCGTCACCGGATTCATCGCGACCTGAAGCAGCGTAATGCCGCCGCCCAAAACGAAAAGAGCCACCAGAAACCAGATATATTGGCCCGAATAGGCTGCTGGCAAAAACAGCAGTGACGCAAAGGCAATGATCATGAACCCGGCGACGAAACCGCGGACATAGCCAATCTTGCCCAGCAATCTACCGGCGGGGATCGAGAAGATGGCGTAGCTGGTGAAAAAGGCGAACTGGACGAGGTTCGCCTGAAAATGGGTGAGCTGGAAAAGCCCCTTGAATTTCGGGATCAGGACATCGTTGATGTTTGTCACACCGCCGAGAATGAAAAACACAGCGAAGACGAGCAGCAACACAACTTTGGTCTTGTCGTTGGTTTGCCCCGTGGGCGTTCCCGCCTGACTGTTGGTGAGTGGCAATACCAAATCCGTCGCTCCCGATACGTTTTTCGTTCTTCGCGAAACGATAACACCGGATTTCGGGCGGGTGCAAATGCAGCCCTCGTGAATACGAATGTATACGGCTCACGGTTGTAGGCTGCAGGCCTCCGGCCAGTACAGCCGCATCGGATTGTCGACGAGAAGTTTGCGCTGAAGCTCGGGTGTGACGGCGATGCGGGGCAGCACGTCAACCAGTTGTCCATCGTCCGGTATCCGGTGTTCCATATTGGGGTGCGGCCAATCGGTGCCCCACAGGACACGGTCGGGATAGCGTTCGACAATCGGGCGGATCACGCTGACGAAATCATCGTAAGGCGGGCCAGTGACGGAGAGGCGTTCGGCCCCCGAAACCTTGGTCCAGATATTCGGATGGCTGTCGAACAATGCCCTGAACGCCCTGATGTCCGCGCCCTCGGGCCCCTGCGTGATGTCGGGGCGACCCATGTGATCGACGACGATGGTTGCCGGAATGGCCTTGAGAAAGGGAATTAATTCTTCAAGAAGGTCCGCTTCGAAATAGACGACGACATGCCAGCCGAGCGGCACGATGCGGCGGGCAATGTCGAGAAACTTGTCCTTGGGCGCATTGTCGACAAGGCGCTTGAGGAAGTTGAAGCGGACGCCGCGGATACCGCCCTCATGGAGTCGCTGAAGCTCGGCATTGCTGATGTCGGGATCGACGACCGCGACGCCGCGTGCCAGCCCGTTGGACTTGCGGATACCATCAAGCGTGGCCTCATTATCGAAACCGTGGCAGCTCGCCTGAACAATGATGTTGCGGCTGAACCCGAGATGGTCACGCAAGGCAAAGAGCATTTCGGGCGTTGCGTCGTCGGGATGATATTTGGCGAGCTTGCTGAACGGAAACTCAGCTTCGGGACCGAAGACATGGACATGCGCATCAACCGCGCCGGGCGGTGGCGTCCACTTCGGTTTCGAAGGATTGTCGACCCAGGTCTTGCTTTTGCTCATCCGAACACCATTCCATCCATCAGTTTTCGTGCCGTGCGCAGCAGCGCGGCGCTGGTCACGTCGCCACTGTCGTCTGTTTCGAGGACGCAGGTCATTTCGCCCGTCGGGTGTTCAACCGAGAGTGCCTTTCGGCGACCGGCAGGGATGCTGGCAACTTCGGCGGCGGGCGATCCGGCGATCAGGCACGCCGTCGCCACGCTGACCGCGCCGAGAACGCCGATACTGGCGTG
>JANOZQ010000103.1:0-2754 GCA_031429555.1 Sphingomonas sp.
ACAGGGCGATAATACCGCGGGCGCAAGCGCGGCGATGATGATGAAGTTCCTCGATGCGCGTACCGTTCTGATTTTTGGCGGGATTGACCAAAAGCTCGCCGAACGCGTTTCCGCGCAATTACTGTATCTCGACCACCTCAACCATGACCCGATCAAGCTGGTCATCAATTCGCCTGGTGGCCATGTCGAATCGGGTGACACGATCCATGACCTGATCCAGTTCATTGCCTCGCCGGTTGCAGTCATCGGCACCGGCTGGGTCGCGAGTGCAGGCACGCATATTTTCCTGGGCGCGCCCAAGGAACGTCGCTTCTGCCTGACCAACACCCGCTTCCTGATCCACCAGCCCTCGGGCGGCGCGGGCGGCAAGGCGAGCGACATCGCCATCCAGGCGCAGGAAATCATCAAGATGCGACAGCGCCTCGGCCACATAATCTCCGAACGCACCGGCCAGCCGATCGAACGGGTTATGAAAGACATTGACCGCGATTACTGGATGTCGGTCGATGAAGCCAAGGACTACGGCATTCTCGGCACCGTCGCCACGAGCATGAAAGACATCAAGTTTTAGAGAGAAACACCCGGCGCGGGTTGCGCGAGATAGGCCAGTCGCCGAACCTCGCGCCGCCCGCGCACGACGGTATCGAGGATCAGACCGCAAAACCCGTTGAGCGCGGCGAGGATAATGAGCCCGGTGGCTAAGACGGCCGTCGGAAACCGCGGAACCAGTCCGGTTTCGACAAATGTCATCACCAGCGGCATCGCGAGCATAATGGCTGACAAGGCCAATATTGCGGCAACACTGCCGAAAAACAGCAAGGGCCGTTCAAAGCGAAACAGCATCGCGATCGTCTTCAGGATGCGCCAGCCATCCGAATAGGTGCTAAGCTTTGACACTGATCCTTCGGGCCGTGCGGCATAAGCAGTTACAATTTCAGCGACCGGCATCCGCATTTCGAGCGCGTGCACACTGATCTCGGTCTCGATTTCAAATCCTGCCGATAGCACCGGAAAGCTCTTTACAAACCGCCGTGAAAACACACGGTATCCCGTTAATATATCACTGAAACTCCGCCCGAATGCCCAGGCCAGCATGTTGGTGAGCAAAGCATTGCCAAGGCGATGTCCCCGCCGGTACGCCGCATCCACTTCGGATCGCCGCGCGCCGACGACCATATCGAGCTGCTCGTCGAACAGTCGCGCCACCATTGCCGGAGCCGCAGCGGCTTCATAGGTCGCATCACCGTCCGCTATAACATAGATATCGGCCTCGATATCGGCAAACATCCGGCGGACCACATTGCCCTTGCCCTGCATCCGCTCGGTCCGGACGATGGCTCCTGCCGCCGCCGCAACGTCGCGCGTCCTGTCGGACGAATTATTGTCATAAACATAGATTTGAGCGTCGGGCAGCGCCGCGCGAAAATCAGCGACAGTCTGCACAATCGCAGCTTCCTCGTTATAGCAGGGGAGGAGAACTGCGACCTTCATCCTTTGCGCTCCTGCCAGCTTCGCGGCTGCGCGCCAAGCCCGAGCCAAGGCATCAGCCGATAGTGTCGCGCGAAAGTCCAGACCGCAAGCGGTCCGGCGATCCCAATGACAGTCCCCAGAACCAGCGCGACTAGATTATCCGAAAACCCGACCGCGCGCAGGGCAATGCGCGTCCCCGCCGAAAATATCGTGTGGAGCACATAAATCGCCATCGACGCCGTTCCAAGCAGCGCGAGCCAACGCGACCACGGTGTCCACAGCATGGCGACGCCGACGGTCGCTATAATCCCGAGCAGCGCACGCCCGACAGCGAGCCACCGCCCTGACCACAAATCACCGATCAGAAAGCTGGCGGCAAAAAAGAATGCCGCGAGCAATGCTGCTGCCGCGACGACACGCTGCTTGTCGTGAAACGTCGACAGGTAGGGTGCCATCAAAATGCCAAGCCCGAAATACCCATAAAAGCTGATCGCAATCGAAATCATGCCCAGCCCACCTGTGCCAACGCCGACAGCACTGATGACACACAAACACCCTGTTATCCGCCAGTCCGCTTGCGAAACAAGCGCAATTAGCTGGATGACCGCCAACGCATACAAAAACCAATATTGATAAACCGGCGTCTGCCACAGCGCGAGAACTGCGCTGCCACTCATCGCGTTGTTGACGGCACCCGCAGCCAGCACAGCCAACCCGATAGATACCGCGCTCCACAGAAAATAGGGGTAGACTAGCGAAACCAGCTTCTCGCGAAGGAACACAATTACTCCCTTCGCCAGCGATTGCCGCGCGAACAGGCCAGCAAGAAAGAAAAACAGCGGCATGTGGAACGAATAAATGATGCCATCCTGCGCGTCGGCATACCATGCCGGGTCATAGGCACCACTGGTCACATGGCCGCGCAATGCGTGACCGTAGACCACAAGAATAATCCCCAGCCCGCGCGCGGTATCGACCCAGTGCAGCCGCTCCTGTCGGAGAGCCTGATCCAAGATGGCCTCAGCCAGCTTTCTTTTTGGCAGCAGGCTTCTTGGCAGCGACTTTGGCAGGGGCCTCTTCGACGACTTCGGCTTTCTTGGCAGGCGCTTTTTTGGCTACCGCAGCCGGTTTTGCTTCTGGCTCGGCTTTCTTGGCTGCAGCTTTCTTGGCCTTGGCGGGCTTTGTATCATGGTCATGGCCACAATCCGGACCGTGCACATGACCTTCCTCTTCCTCGATCGCCGCTTCGAGCTCGGCCTTGGGCACAGTGCGATCCGTGATTTC
>JANOZQ010000104.1:0-4987 GCA_031429555.1 Sphingomonas sp.
ATGGGCGTGTCGAGCCAGTCGGACCCGAACTGGCTGAAACTCCCGCCCGAGGAACGCAACCGAACTTTTCAGTCAAAGGCTCTGTGGCAACGCACCTTGATCGTTGCTGCTGGCCCTGTGGTCAATTTCTTGTTTGCAATAATCGTGTTCATCGCATTGTTCGGCACCATTGGCGAACCGCGTACGCCGCCGGTTATCGCGGTCATCGAACGCGGATCGGCGGCGGATGCGGCAGGGCTAAAACTCGGCGATACAATAACATCGGTTGACAGTCAGGGCGTAGAAACCTTCGAGGATGTGGCGCGCATCGTCTCCATTCATCCAAACGAGAAAATGATCATCGGAATCAATCGTGCGGGGCAGGGGCTTACGCTCGCTGCCACCCCGCGCGAGAATATCTTCAAGGACCGGTTCGGCAATGAAATGCGGCGCGGTCTGCTCGGGATCGGGCCTGCCAAGCGCGTCAACGTGAAGCACCCCATCGTCGAGCTTCCCGGTGCCGCTTTGCGCTTCACGATCAATTCGGTGAAGACGATGGCGACGACATTGTGGCAGGTCGTGTCGGGGGTGCGATCCATCAAGGAGTTGGGTGGTCCGGTAAAAATCGCGCAAATCTCGGGTCAACAGGCCACGCTTGGCCCAATCGACTTCCTGTGGCTGATGACAATGATCTCGATTAACTTGGGGTTCATCAACTTGTTGCCAATTCCAATGCTCGATGGCGGCCATTTGCTCTTTTACGCCATCGAGGCAGTGCGGCGGAAACCGGTTCCGGCAGCAGCACAAGAATGGGCTTATCGATCAGGATTGTTCGCGCTGTTGCTGTTCATGGTTGTTGTCACAGTGAATGACCTTGCGGGTCTTGGCCTGTGGCGCGGCATCTCCGGGTTGATCGGATGAGCCGCATCGGGCAGGGCGGCGCGCAATCATTGTTAATTTTCGAAGGGCGGTTTCCGCGTGACAGTTAAAAAACCGACGAACAGCCCGCACCGCTATCTTCCCCTGTTGATGATCGGGACGATGCTGGCGGGCGTGCCGTCGCTCGTGACAGCGCAAACGGCGCGCCCGACATTGATGGCCCCCGCAGCACCGGCCCCCGCGCCCGAAACCGATGGCGGCACGATCAAATCGATTGCTGTGTCTGGATCGCAGCGCATCGAGGGTGAAACGGTCCGTTCCTATGTCAAACTGCGCGCCGGGGCACCTTACACCCGCGAAACGCTCGATCAGGCGTTGCAGGATTTGTTTGCGACCGAATTGTTTGCCGATGTCCAGATCCACGATGACGAAGGTGCGCTGACAATTATTGTCAAGGAAAACCCGGTCATCAACCGCATCGTTTTTGAAGGCAACAAGCGCGTCAAGGAAGACAAGCTCGGCAAGGAACTGAAGCTCGCACCGCGCACGATTTTCACGCGGTCAAAGGTTCGCGCTGACATCGCCCGGATTATCGAACTGTATCGACGCCAAGGCCGGTTTGCTGCGACGGTCGAACCCAAAATGGTTATGCTCGACCAGAACCGCGTCGATATTGTTTATGAAATCAGCGAGGGGCCGAAATCGAAAGTCCGCCAGATCAACATCATCGGCAACGAAGTGTTCGGTGATGGCAAACTGCGCGGTGAAATGGTCACCAAGCGGTCGCGGTTCTATCGCTTCTTCTCGTCAAACGACAGCTATGACCCGGACCGGCTTGCCTATGATCAAGGCAAATTGCGCCAGTTCTATCTGACCAATGGTTATGCCGATTTCCGTGTTGTCTCAGCGGTTGCCGAACTGACGCCGGATAAGCGCGATTTTATCGTCACCTATGTTGTCGAAGAAGGCGATCGCTACAAGTTTGGTGACGTCAACGTTGAAAGCGACATTCGTGATTTCACCGCAGATTTCATCAAGCCGCTGCTGCCCATGGAAAAAGGGCAGTGGTATAACGCCAAACAGGTCGAAGACACCGTCGAAAGCGTCACGCAGACAGCGGGGCTGCTCGGCTATGCTTTTGCGCAGATCGACCCTCAGTTCGAGCGCGACAAAGACGCCAAGACAATGAACATCACGTTCCGCGTTGCCGATGCGCCGCGTGTTTACGTCGAGCGTATCGACATCAACGGCAACACGCTGACACAGGACAAAGTCGTCCGCCGCGAATTCCGCGTGGCCGAGGGCGATGCGTTCAACGGCATTGCCATCAAACGGTCGCAGGAACGCATCCAGAGCCTTGGTTTCTTTCAGGAAAAGCTGGAAATCGCGCAGAAGCAGGGGTCGGCACCCGACCGTGTCGTCCTTGAGGCCAACGTCGAAGAAAAATCGACCGGCGAATTGCAGCTTTCGGCAGGCTTCTCGAGCCTCGAGCGCTTCATCGTCAACGCGTCGATCCGCCAACGCAATTTCCGCGGCAAGGGCCAGGAACTGCGCGCCTCTGTCAACTATTCGACCTACTCCAAATCTGTCGAGCTGGGCTTCACGGAACCTTATTTCCTCGACAAGAATATCGCGCTTGGTGGTGATATTTTTCGGCGGGATTTGAACTCGTTCAACTTCACGCAAAGCGGCGACCGTAACCGCACCTACCAACAGGTGACGACAGGGTTCCAGCTGCGCATGGGCGTGCCAATTACCGAATATTGGTCGTTCGCCGCGCGTTACGGGTTGAGCTACGATCAGGTGTCGCTGGACCGGAACCTTTATTATTTCGACAGTGACGGCAACGGGTCACTCGACACGTGCGATCCGTTTGTGGCTGGGCGCTATCTCTGCGATTCTATCGGCAATCGGACGACGTCCTCGCTTGGGTACAGCTTGGTCTACTCCAACCTGAACAACAATATCCGCCCCTCGCGCGGCCAACGCTTTGTGTTCAGCCAGGATTTTGCCGGCCTCGGCGGTGATGTGAAATATCTGAAATCGCGTTTTGATGCCGCGAAATATTGGGATCTGGGTAGCCGCTTCATTTTTTCGATCAGTGCGGAAGGCGGTTATGTCCTGCCGCTCGGAAAATCGCTTGGGCCGGGCGTTGACAAGGTTCGCCTGACCGACCGCTTCTTCCTCGGCGAACCACAAATGCGTGGTTTCGACATTCGTGGTGTTGGTCCGCGTGTCCTTCGTCAGCAATATGACGTGACAACGGGCACGTTGATCACAAATAAAGACCAGACGATTGACGATGCCGTCGGCGGGCGTGCTTATTATCAAGGACGCGCTGAATTGGAGATTCCGCTCGGGTCAGGTGCAAAGGAACTTGGCCTGCGCCCATCGGTTTTCCTCGACGTCGGATCAGTTTTCAGCGTCACAACGCCTAATTTGCAGACGCTGGCAAACACATTCACCAATCCGGCTGACGGCAAAATCGCATCGCTGTGCCGCACCGCAGCGACCGGGGTACGCCGGTTCGAAACAGCCGCCGCACCGTGCGATGTCACAACTGAAAGTACAATCAGTCCGTTCAACGAATCCTTCTTCGGCAATAGTGCAAAACCGCGCGTTTCGATTGGCGTTGGCGTAAACTGGAACTCGCCGTTCGGGCCGTTCCGTATCGACGTTGCCAAGGTTTTGCTCAAAGAACCCGGCGATCAAACCAAAACATTCACTTTCAACGTAGGAACACAATTCTGATGAAGACAATTTTCAAAGCCGCCATGCTTGCTGCGGCCCCCGTTCTCGCCATGCCCGCCATCAGCCATGCGCAAGCCGTCGAAGGCATTGCCGTTGCCGACATCCAAGGTGCTGTGCAAAAATCAGCGGCGTTCATCACGGCCATGAACCAGATGAAGACGACGCTGGCACCGCAGATCACAGCGTTCGAAACGCGGTCAAAGGCACTTCAAGCGGAAATCGCACCTCTCGTGACGGCATTTCAGGCAGCGCAAAAAGCAAACACGGCGCCAGCGACACTGCAAACGCAATATAATGCGATCCAGGCCAAGCAGCAGTCGGCCCAAGCCGAGCTCCAGCGCCTGTCCGCGCCGATTGCCCGTGCGCAGGGTTATGTCGAGGAACAGATTGGTGCCAAGCTGGACGGCGCGATCAAGGCCGCGATGGTCGCCCGCAAGGTCAACCTCGTCCTCTCGCCACAGGCTACCATTTCATACCAGCCGTCGGTCGACATTACCGATGCCGTGGTCGCCGAACTCAACCGCACTGTGCCGACAGTCGGCATTACGCCGCCTGCCGGATGGCAGCCGGGCGGGCAGGGCGCAGCCCCCGCCGCAACCGCACCGGCGGCACCACGTCCAACCACGCCAGCACCCACGGGTCGTTAAGTGGATCTCGACATCCGGGGAGTGATGGCGGCATTGCCGCATCGCTTCCCGATGTTGCTAGTTGATCGCGTCGAGGAACTGGTCGTTGACCAGCGCATCGTCGCGATCAAGGGCGTGACGATCAACGAGCCATTCTTTGCCGGACATTTCCCCGGACGTCCGATCATGCCCGGCGTGCTGATTGTCGAAGCACTGGCGCAGGCAGCGGGCGTTCTCGCGGTCGAATCGCTGGGCCTCGCCGGGTCGGGCAAACTTGTTTATTTCATGGCTATCGACGGTGCGAAGTTCCGTGCGCCAGTTGAACCGGGTTGCCTCCTCCGCCTTGAGGTCGAATTTGTCCAGAAACGCAGCAGCGTGTGCAAGTTCGCAGGCCGCGCACTTGTGGACGGCAAACTGGCCGCAGAAGCCAATTTTACCGCAATGATCGCTGATCCTCCCGCCTGACTTGCTCCGGCGGCATCAAGTCGCTATGCGCGCGCTTCACCTTCAGGCTGGTCGGAACCAGCCACATCCAAGGAACGCGTCATGAAGCCTGCAATCCACCCCGAATACCACATGATCAACATCAAGATGACCGACGGAACCGAGTTCCAGACACGGTCGACATGGGGCAAGGAAGGCGACACGATGACGCTCGAAATCGATCCGACTTCGCACCCGGCATGGACCGGCGGCACCGGCAAGATGCTTGACGCCGGTGGTCAGGTCGCGCGCTTTAACAAGCGTTTCGG
>JANOZQ010000105.1:0-13000 GCA_031429555.1 Sphingomonas sp.
CACCGGGTTTTTTCTCTATTTCGAGGAAGTCGAATTGATGCACCGCCTCACGCGCGCCGGATGGCAAGTGCGCTTTGTACCCGACAGCCGCGTGCTCCATGTCGGCGGTGCGGCAACGGGCATGGCCGATGCCGAATTGCACGAACGCGCCAGCATTCCCGACTACATGTTCGCGTCGCGGCGGCGGTTTTTCACGCGTGCTTACGGTCCCGCAACCGCACGTAATGCGACGCTGGCATGGCTTGCGGGGAACCGTTTGCTGCGCACGCTGAAGTTTCTGGGGTTGCTGCGCGAGCGCCCGTCGGCAGATGCCGAACGCGCCGGTTTGCGAAAGCACGGGACTGCCGCGACCACGTTCGACCGGACACCCGCAATCACGCGGTGGGATGACCCTGCTGGTGTCATGCCAGCATGGCACGAAACCAAATGACCCGCACGCTTGCCTTCGTGACGCCTTCGTATCCGCCCGACCTCGAGCGGTGCGAACTGCTCGTCGAGTCGCTCGACCGTTTCGGGTCTGCGTTCAAACATTACATCATTGTCGACCGGGCCCACATGCCCGCTTTCGCGCATCTGGCCAGCAGCCGGACAATCATGGTCGAAGCCGAAAGCGTTATCGACCGCCGCTTTATCCGTATCTCGTGGAAGGGGAGCAGCTGGTATAACTGGCGCGCACTGCCAATGCGTGGATGGATCAGTCAGCAAGTTTACAAGCTGGCGGCAGTCAAAGTTGTTCCCGAAGATATTCTCGTCATGACCGATTCGGACACGACATTCGTGCGGCCTTTCACGGTCGATAACTTCCTGATCGACGGCAAAACCGGGCTACTTGATGTCGATTATTGCGCCGGGATGGTGCCGACATGGACCGCTGTTGCCACCAAACTCCTTGGCTTGCCCGCCCCACCAGCCCTTCGCGGCCACGTCGGCAATCTAATCGCGTGGCGGCGTGAGCATATCCTTGGTCTCCACGCGCTTATCGAGCACGCGACGGGCCTTCCGTGGCAGATCGCCATTGCGCGTCAACGGACGTTTTCGGAATATATCCTCTATGGCTGTTATCTCCGCCACGTCATCGGCTACGCGGCATCGCACCACGCCCAGTCAACACGGGCGCTCGTCAAACAGCCGTGGGACCATGACCTGTCAACGCAAGCAGGGCTCACAGCGTATTTCGATGCCATCGAACCCGACAACATCGCTGTCATGATCCATTCGAAAGACGGCCTACCCGTCAGCGCAGCCCGCCCCTATTTCGACGCTTTGTTTGCTGTCGGCAAATAGGTCGCCACCGCGCGCGCCTTGGGAGCCTGGTCGAGCGGCTGGCCGAGATATTCGCGCAATCCCCATGCACTGCCGCCGTCAATGCCGGCGACATCCTGTAAAATCGTCATCAGGTCGCCGTTCCGGTTGCGCCACCCGTCAATGTAACGCCGATAAGCCGTCTCCATCCGCGGATCGCGATTAATTGCTTTCATCAGCGGCTCGCCAAGACCGGTAATATGCTGTCCGGCCTCGTAAGTAATGAAACGGACACCGAATTGATCGGCAACAGCACGCTGTTTGTCAGTCTGGTCAAGCACGCCGTCGATGCTCTCGTCGATCCCTTTGAAAATATTGTCGAGGCCACTGTCGAGCGGATATTTCTTTTTATCGAACGCGAAATAGGGTGCGACGGCCAACGCATCGACCCATTTCGCGGTGTCACCCTGCCCCAGCACAAACTTCGATGTGTCCGTGTAAACAAACTGGGTGGCCGCAATCCGCACCAGCGATTTCGGGCGATCCTTATAGATTTCCGTCCAGATTTTCATGACTTCGGTCAGGCGCTGGCCATAACGGCGGAGCAGTGCCTCATATGGGTCACTCGCCAGCTTGCGAGCAACGCCCTCGCTTTCGAAGCGTGAATAGGGTGCCCAGAACACGTCGTTCCAAACTTCGTTCGACAGCTCGACATGGGCGATGAGCTTGGGATCAAGATTGGCGTGCACATAATCGGCAAAACGACGCTGGTAATCATCATCGGCCTGCCACGGCAGATTGAACCACGGGCTGACCTGCGCTTCATTCGCCAGCTGGACTAGATCCTCGACCGGCATGCCATCACCGGCCATCATGCTGCCATTGTTGATCTTTTTTCGAGTCGCCCATGTCAATGTCGGTGCCGTCGACTGGTTCATCAGACCGAGATAGCGGATGACGCTGAACCCGCTGAGCGATTTCACATAGGCCGGATTGAAGCGGGCTACAGGGTCTAGCGTTGCTTCGCGGCAATCGATATTCCGGATCGGATCGACCGGATCGACATTTTGAATTTCAAGGAAAATATGGGCAATGACCGGACGATCCTCGGGCGGCACCATTGTCTGCCAGCGGAACCGGAAACTGTTCTTGCCCTGACGACGGTCTGTGATCAGACCGTGCCAAATCACCTCAAGGTCGCCTTTGCCTGCGTAGCGGCAAATGATGTCGACGCTGCCGTTGGTGAAATTCGGATGGTTCATGGCGCGAAACGCCCGGGCGCCTGCCGGTATCGGACGAAGCCAGCCGTCAGCATCCATGTACTGCGGTGGCAGATCCTGAAGATTGCCGTCCTTTGGCGCAAATCGCCAGTTATTGCCAAGGATGAGGTTCGCATAGACGCGGTTGTTGTTGTACCACTCCAGACCGCCGATATTGATGCCAAGTGCGAGCGGCGGACGGGGGCCGGTTTTGGCTACGACAACGGCCTCGGCCTGCTTGGCCTCGGAACAGCCCGTTGTTCCGATCATGAGAAGGATAATCGCAAGCAAGCGAATGATCATGGCGGAAACGATTCCTTATGGCCCTTCGGCTACTCTAAGCGCGTGACGGCGTGGCGAAAAGGTGCATATGTCCGCCTCAATTTCCCAAACGGGGCCAACCGCTTGCGCATTGCCTATCTCGTCAACTGCTACCCTGCACCCAGCCACAGCTTTGTCCGGCGGGAGATTGCCGGTGTCGAAGCGGCGGGACTGACCGTGCTGCGCTATTCGATTCGTGCGGCACCCGATGCGTTGCCTGATCCCCGCGACGCCGCCGAACGCGACCTGACGACGACGGTGTTGGCGCAGGGTGTCTTTGCTCTGATTGGCGCATTCCTGCTTGAAGTGCTGTCTCATCCCCTCGGATTTTTGCGCGCACTCGGTCGTGCCTTTGTAATGGCGCGTGCGTCGTGGGATAGTGCGTGGCGGCAACTCGCCTATCTCACCGAAGCCGCCTGGCTATGCCGCGACTGGCGGCGGCACGGTGTGACCCATGTCCATGCCCATTTCGGAACAAATCCCACTGCTGTTGCACGGCTCGCCCACGTCTGGGGTGGGCCGCGCTACAGCTTCACCGTGCACGGCCCCGACGAATTCGACGCGCCGGGAGCCATCGATCTCGGCGGAAAAATCGCCGACGCGGCATTCGTTGCGGCGATAAGTAGCTATGGCCGCAGCCAGTTGATGCGCTGGTCGAAACCCGATGACTGGCGCAAGATTGCCGTCGTTCGCTGCGGTGTAGATCAGGCGTTTCTCGACGCCGCCATCGATCCGCCCGACAATGCCACACTGTGCTGCGTCGCGCGTCTTGGCCCGCAAAAGGGTCTGCATATCCTGATTGACGCCGTCGCGCAGGTTGTGCCCGAACGGCCCGATTTGCGCGTCGTCATCGTTGGTGACGGGCCTTTGCGCAGCGCACTTGAAGCGCAAGCTGCAACACTCGGCGTCAGCAGCAACATCAGTTTCGTCGGCATGGCCAGCGGCGACGCCGTGCTCCAGCATCTGCTCGCCGCGCGCGCTTTCGTTTTGCCGAGCTTTGCCGAAGGCCTACCCGTCGTCCTGATGGAAGCGCTTGCCCTGCGACGACCCGTCATCACAACATGGGTCGCGGGCATCCCCGAACTGGTCGACAACAGCGTAGGGTGGCTGTCCCCGCCGGGCGATGCCGATGCGCTCGCCGGTGCGATCCGCGCGGCGATGGGCACACCCGTCGCAGTGCTTGCGACAATGGGCAATGCCGGACGTCAACGCGTCCGCGCGGCGCACGATGCCAATGCCAACGGCGCACAACTGGCCGCCCTTATCCGTGCGAGTGTGGCGTGATCCTGGGAACGATTGCCACTCTACTGGCTGGCGTGACCTCAATTCCGCTATTGATCCTGACAGCGGAGACGCTGGCCGGACTGCGCATCCCTAAGCGCGTAGCTGCCAACACGCCTACACCGCGCACGACGGTCATCATTCCGGCGCATAACGAGGAAGCAGGCATCGCCGCCACCATCGCAGCAATCACGCCAGCCGACTGCGATATACTCGTTGTCGCCGACAATTGCTCTGATGGGACCGCAAATGCTGCACGCGCGACAGGCGCTTCTGTGGTTGAACGCAACGACCCGGCACAGCGCGGCAAAGGCCATGCCCTCGCTTTCGCCCGTTCTGCACTGTCCGGCAATCCGCCCGACGTTATCATTGTCATGGATGCCGACTGTGTGCCGGTTGGCGACGCGCTGGTCCGCCTGGCAAACCGGGTCGGAAAGACGAATCGCGCAGTTCAGGGCCGCAACGAACTCGGTGTGCGCGCCGATGATCCGCCGATGACACGGATTTCCAACTTTGCCTTTTCGTTAAAAAATGTTGTCCGCCAGCGTGGACTGATGCGGATCGCGGGCACCTGCGTCTTGACCGGCACCGGCATGGCATTCCCGTGGGCGCAGTTCCGCGATGCGCCGCTCGCCACATCGGACAGTGTCGAGGATCTTGCGATTGGCCTCGCGCTCGTCCGCACTGGGCAATTGCCGCTTTACGCCGACGACGCGCGCGTCTCGAGCCCGCCTGCATCAGGCAAGGCGGCCGTCACGCAACGGACGCGCTGGGAACATGGTTTCATTTCGACGGCATCGCGGATCGCGCCAAGGATGCTTTTTCGGTGGCATTGGCCGTCATTCTGGCTGGGATTGCACCTCATGGTGCCGCCGCTGGCGCTGACCTTTGGACTGGCAACGCTCGTGCTGCTGGTACTCGTCGGTCTTGGTTTCGTATCGGGCTTCGTTCCAGCCGCTTTACTCGCCACTGTCTTTGGTATCGCAGGGCTTGCCGTCCTTGGCGGCTGGCGCGCTGTTGGCCGCAATATCCTTCCGCTCGGAACGCTGCTCCGCGTGCCTTTCTATATCGCGTGGAAGCTACCGATTTACCTCAAACTCGCGCGCGGTGCGGATCGCCGCTGGACCCGCACCGAACGCGATTAGAGTTTACTTTGCCGGTGCCGCAGCTGCGCCAGCAGGTTTGGCGGGGGCAAAACCGTCCTGATATTCAACCTTGCCCTTGGTGCGTGCCTCTTTCAGCCGTGCTTCACCCAGCTTTGCAAGCGACTGCGACCGCAACGCACGCACGGCCATTGCCCGCGCTTGCGTGTCGGGAAGCGGTTCGGCCTTACCGCCTGTGATGACATTGACCGTTACCTGACCCTGGCTTGGCACAACGAACGGCTCGCCCTTGGGCAGCGACAGGATTTTCTGCATCTGCTCGGGCGGTACCGTTGCTGAATCGACAACGCGGTTCGCGCGCTGGAACGTGATCCCGAGCTGACGCAGGACAGCAGTCACTTCGTCCATCGTCTTGGCGGGCTCAAGTGCCTTCAGCTTGCTGGCATCAGCGGGCGTCTGGAATGCAATCTGGTCGACGCCATAAAGCTGGCGCCCGCCGAACAGGGATGGATTGCCCGCAATGAACTTGTCGATGTCCGCAGCCGTCGGGACAGGGATTGTATCATTGGTGCGCTTGGCCAGCTTTTCGACAAGCAAAGACTCCATCACACGGCGTTGTTCGACGATAAACGCGGGGTCGCGGTCGAGCCCCTGGTCCTTTGCAGCCTGCGCCAGCAGACGACGATCCACGAGTCGCTGCAATAATTGCTGCTGGACCACTTTCTTGTCGACGCCTGGCGGCACCTGCGCATTGCCCAGTTCGGCATTGAGTTCGGGCATCGAAATCTCTTCGCCGTTAACTATTGCAACCACCTGATCAGTTGGCTTTTTCGAACAGCCCGCCAGTGCAACGCCGAGCGCGACCGTAGCCACGAGTCCGAACCGGCGCATCGCGCCACCCCCATTTGTCATCATTTTTTGCCTTTCGTGGTCGCTTGAATGCAAGGTCGATACAGGATAACGCTATCGAATTGCAACGAAAGCACGGCATTGAGCACGATTTATGACTGGCTGACTGTCGCGATCTTCGCGGGCCTAATCGTATTGTTCCTCCAGCGCTCGATGCAGGAAGCGCCATCGGACAAATTGTGGCATTATCTCGTCGCCTCGGCGGGATGCGCATTGACCAATTATTTCGGTAATGAAGGCATGCATTTGATCGCCATTGCTGCCATTATCGCGACAGGGGCTTTTGTGGTTTATTTCATTCGGCCCTTCCCGATCTGAAAGCACCGGTCATCATGACCGATATTTCCGACGAAACCAACAATCGTGCGATTATCCGCTGGGTGCTGCTTGCGTTCGGTGTGATTGCGATCATCGCGCTGGCTTTAACAACCACGACCACGACCACGAATGCGCCGGATCGTCCGCGCCGCGCCGTTACGGTGCCGCTGGACACCGACAGTGTCGAACCTGCACCCCTCACGTTCCAGCCGAATATCGCGCCCGAAGCGGCCGAAACAATCAATGCAGAGCGGCCCGATTATGGCGGCCCGATTGTTTCGGCAAAACCGTTTATTCCCAGCCGCGCACCTGAACGCTTCCCAGACTTGGTCCGCGCAACCGACTGCCTGACACAAGCGATCTATTATGAAGCTGCATCCGAATCGCCCGCCGGACAGCGGGCCGTGGCGCAGGTCGTTCTCAACCGTGTCCGCGATCCGCAGTATCCGTCCTCAGTCTGCGGCGTCATCTATCAGGGGTCGGAACGGCGGACGGGATGTCAGTTTACCTTTACTTGCGACGGTGCGCTTACCCGCAAGCCCGATCCCTTCCTTTTTGCGCGGGCGCGGATGGTTGCAGTGGCGGCCTTGTCCGGCATGGTCGAACCGCTTGTCGGCCTCGCCACGCATTATCATACCAAGCAAGTCGTCCCCTATTGGCGGACCGATCTTGTCAAACTGCGGACTGTCGGCGCGCATATATTCTATGGCTGGCAGGGTCGTGAAAAGTCGGCGCGGGGTTTGCGGACCGGCTACGCTGGCATTGAGCCGATAATAAACGCAGTTGAGATAACGCCGGGCCTCTCGCCCGATATTCTGCCAGCGATTGATCCGACAGGCGAAGCGACGAATCCCTTTGCATTGCCCACGCCTAAGTCAGGTTTGAGTGCACCAAAAATATCCGCTCAGGATTTTGGCCAGATGCGCGCTGACGAAAGCGTCGGTGAATTGAATGTTGGGCAGGCAGGCGGGCTGGAAGCAGACAATCAATCGGGAACGCTCGCGAAACCCTAGGCCGCTTTCCACAGAAGCTGCCGCGCCTTTGGCGACACCGATCCCGCAAGATCGGAAGCGAATTCGCGCAAGGTGCCGAACGCCTTGTCAGCATCGTTGTCGACGCACGACATGCGAACCAGCACGCCGTCGGGAATTGCGCCCTTCAAATTGGCAACAACGACGGCCCAGCGCTGTTCGGCCCAACTTGTCGGCAAGGCCGAGCCCAGCCGTGTCCAGTAAAGCACATGTTCGACACGCAGCGCGCTGGTTGCCGTAAATGCCCGCGCCGGCACGTTATCGCCATCAGCCAGAGCAATCGGCGCAATCACGGTCTGGCTGAGCTGGTAGCCGCCAACCGGATAGCAGACTTCGGGGCGGTGCAGCTGCAACAGTCCGTCCTGAATGCCGCTATAGGCAACAAGGAACATCACGACCTGCCCGTCGGGTCGCGTATAAACGCGCGTCAGCACTTCGTCATACAGCCGGTCAGCTGTCGCGTCGGGCGGTGGCAGCACCAGACCGCTGGTCGTTTCGAATTTCCACGCCCCGAAATTCTTGGGGATGATGCCGTCCAGCCCGTCTTTGCCCAGCTGCTTGGGCCCCGGTTGCGGTTGGCGGGCGTGAGCGATGCCCGCTGCGCCCAGCAAGCCAAGTCCGGTCAGGACATTGCGACGCGACAGTGCGTTCGCGCTGGGTGCGCCATCATCGCTCATACATGCGCCTGTATTTTCTTGCGGTCGATCATCCGTGACACCACTGAATCAATGCCGAAAATTGTCAAAAGGGCAGTAACGAACATCGTCAGGCCCGCAAAATTATGCAGGAATCCCTGCGCTGCCGATTCACTGACATGGAATGTCAGGAGGATCAGGATCAGCACGCGGATAAAATTGGCGAACACCGCAACGGGCAGGATCGTCGCGAGCAGGAAAATCGAATAACCCACCCGCGCACCGCGCTGGAGATAGACATAAAAGCTCGAGATCGCCGACAGCGAAACCAGCGAGTTGAGCCCCGAACATGCCTGCGCGACAAGCAGCTGATATTGCCCAATCTGGATCGTCACGCCAGCCCCGCCGATCGGATAGCCGAGCTTGTAAAGAAACAGCACCGAATATTGCGAAATGTAAGTCTTCAGCGGATTGGTCACAGCCGCGACCAGCGTGTCAGGCGGCGGCACAATAAACATCATGTAGAGAAGTGGAAACCACAGCAACTTCATCGCGCGCATACCAACGAGGCCGTAAAAAACAGCCATGATGACGAAGTAAACGAGATACCCCTCAATCTCGATAATCTGTGTAATCTTCGCCATAATCGCGAGGATCAACAGCGGGATGAACAGCACCAGAAACCGTCCAAGCGGGACTGGCGAGGCGACCTTTTCGACTTCAGGCCACATGCGCCATACCAGCCATGCGCCGGTCACCAGAACAATCGGTCCATGACCGCCCGACTCAGTCGACCAACTTGCATCAACAATATAACCAAGCGTCGGCGCGGTCAGCGCAACCAAACCGGCAAGCAGCACCCATTGGTCGATAGTGATTGATTTCAAACGCGAAACGACCGTGCGCCGTTCAGGCGCGACCGGTGCCGCCCGGGCCACTTCGTCCACCATCATATCGGCCATGAGCGCGCGCTAGCATTGCGACGATTGTCTGGCAACGTATGTAGGTTAATGCGCTGCCTTGCGAAAGTTGCGCGGGCGCTTCATTGACGGTCACAAGAATAACGGGGGTAAAGTGGCGGCGACAACAGAAGCAATGGCCGACGTTGGACGCGACGCTGAATTTGCAAAGGCGCACGCGCGCCTGATTGCAGACACCGCGACTCAGTTCGAACTCCCACGGTTTGTTGCACCCGAAATGCCGTCCTGGATCAAACCGACCGGCGAATTCTTCACATGGCTGATGCCCGCTTTCCCTTATATTTTTTGGGGTGCCGTGGCGCTTGTCGTCGCGATGGTGGCGTGGTTTATTTTCAACGAAGCCCGCGGCATGGCGTTTCGCTGGCCGTGGCAGCGCAAACCCGAAGCCGAGGAGGAACAGGACTGGGCACCCGACCAGTCGGTGGCCCGCGCGTTGCTGACCGAGGCCGAGGCTTTGGCCACCGCGGGCAACTATGCCGAGGCCGCGCGTCTTTTGCTCCGCCGCAGTGTCGAGGACATTGCCCGCCGTCGTCCCGAATTCCTGAAACCTTCTGTCACCGCGCGCGACATATCTGTGGCGTCGACCATTCCCGGCGGCGCACGCAAGGCCTTTGCCGCCATCGCCCGTGTTGTCGAAGTCAGCGCCTTCGGCAGCGCCTCGGTCAGCGCGGACGCCTGGACTCAGTGCCGCGCAGCCTATAGCGAGTTTGCGCTTGCGGGATCATGGCGTGGCTGACCGCAACGACGCCAATCCATTCAGCGCAAAGACGATCATCTGGGTGATTGTGGCAGGACTGCTGGCATTCGCGGGCTTCCTGTTCCTGATGGCCTATGCCCCCAAATGGGATCGCGGCGGCGACGGCGGCACGCATGTGTTGTCCAAATCGGCAGTCGGCTTTTCGGGCCTGCGCCACCTCGCCGAACTGACCAAGCGCCCCGTCGATCTGGGTGAGGACAAGGACAGCTGGTATCGCAACGGCTTTGTCATGGTCACCATCGGTGCCGATGTGGACCCCAAACGGCTGCGCGAACTCGTCAATGCGCGGCGCGGCGTCGAGGACAGCGTGACGCTTTATGTCCTGCCCAAATGGGAAGTCATGCCACTGCCCGGAAAGCGAGGGTTCGTTCAAAGCGAAGGCATGAACAATTCCTCAGGCCTTGACGAGGTTGTCGGCATCATCGGGCCAGTCAAACTTGCCGACGGCAAACGATCGGGTGATGGCCGTATCCGGGGCGTTGCCGATCAGGAAATGAGCGGCGTCAACGTCGCGCAATCGTTCTATGTCCGCTATCTGACCAAGGGAATCACCCCTGTTCTCGAGGATGGCGCGGGTCGGACGATCCTTGGCCGGTTCGATGATGACGACCACGCCGGCTACACTTATATCCTCGCCGACCCCGACTTGCTGTCGAACAAGGGATTGAAAACGAAGGCGGGCGCACAAGCCGCGCTGAAAATTATCGATGCCCTGCGCAGCGACGACAATGATTCGGTTGCGTTCGACACTGTGCTTGCAGGGTTCGAAGACAAGCGCAACCTGCTCCAACTGATGTTCGAACCACCTTTTCTCGCCTTTACGCTTTCCCTGATCGCTGCCGCCATCCTTATCGGCCTCCACGCGCTCGGTCGGTTCGGCCCGCCCGCCATAGAGGGCCGCGCGATTCCGTTCGGCAAGCGTGCACTCGCGGACAATGTCGCAACGCTGATCGCGCGTGCGGGGCGCGAGGACCGGCTGGGGGATCGCTATGTCGCGGTTGTCCGCGACGCCGCAGGAACAGCACTCGGCGCGGGCGCGTTGGCCCCCGAAGTACTCGAAACATGGCTGGGCACACTCCCCGGCGGCTTTACCGATTTGGCCTACGCCGCCCGTAATGCGCCCGATGCGGCGTCGATGCGGGTTGCAGCGGCGGCATTATTCCAGTGGAAAAAGGATGTGACGCGTGACCATTGATGACGTTAAAAATCTCGGCAACGCGATCCGCGCCGAAGTCGGCAAGGCGATTACGGGACAGACCGACACGGTCGACCTGCTGCTCGTCGCGCTGTTCGCCAACGGCCATATGTTGCTCGAAGGGCCACCGGGGACTGCGAAGACTTTTCTCGCGCGCTGTTTTGCTGCCTCGCTTGGCCTCGATTACGGCCGTATCCAGTTTACCCCTGACCTGATGCCCGGCGACATCGTTGGCGCGAATCTGTTCAATTTCCAGACCTCGACATTCACCCTCACCAAAGGGCCGATCTTCTGTGAGCTCCTCCTTGCCGACGAAATCAACCGCACCCCGCCCAAGACTCAAGCTGCGCTGCTCGAAGCAATGCAGGAGCGGTCTGTGACGTTTGACGGCACCACGCACAGTCTCTCGAACCGCTTCATGGTCGTTGCGACGCAGAACCCCATTGAACAGCAGGGCGTCTATCCACTCCCCGAAGCACAGCTCGACCGATTCCTGTTCAAACACATCCTGAGTTACCCGAACCTTGAAGACGAACTCGCCATCGTGACCAAACATGGCGCGCAATTCGGTGCGCCGAAGATCGAGGAATGGGGGATCACCCGCGTTGCCGACGCCAAGACGCTAAGTGACGCAGTCGCAACCGTTTCGGGTGTCCGGCTGGTCGACGATGTCGTCCGCTATGTCGTCAGCCTCGTGCGGGCAACGCGCGAAAGTGGGGATCTCGAAAGCGGCGCATCCCCCCGCGCTGCCGCGATGCTGGCCAGTGCCGCGCGGGCACATGCCGCACTCGACGGTCGTGATTATGTTATCCCCGATGACGTGAAAGCACTGGCCGTCCCCGTCCTGCGCCACCGCGTCATCCTGTCACCCGCTGCGCAGATTGACGGGCGGCGCGTGGAGCAAGTCGTCGAAAATCTCGTCGCCGCAACGGAAGTGCCGCGCTGATGACCAGCGGCGTTCAAAAAGTGTCAGACACTTTTTCGCTCCGGCGGTTTTGCCCCGACGTGATGAAGCGCGAGGAAAAAGTGTCTGACACTTTTCAGCAGCGTCGGCGCATATGATCTACCCCAGCGGCAGGGCAGGCGTCTTGGCCGTGGCGGCAGCGGTGCCGACGTTCGCCATTGCCGTCGCCCTGCCCGCTTTCTGGTATGCAGGGTTGATCGGGGTGATCCTGATCCTCGCGCTGACCGCAGTTGATGCTGTTGCCGCCGCCCCGAAGCGCACAATGAAAGCGCAGCTGACCGCGCCGCCCGGTGCTTATGTCGGGCAAGACATCGACGTCGCCATCACCGCCCCGCCGCTTTCGCAGCGCATCGAAGCCCGCGTCGGCCATGACGAGCGGCTGTCTCTGGTGAAAGACCGACGTCGAGTCCAGCAGGGCATGCTCGCGCTCACCTTCAATGCCGTGCGGCGCGGCACATCGATCCTCGACACACTCTGGGTGCGCTGGGCGGGACCATTCGGCCTGATCTGGCGGCAACAGGAAATCGCGCTGAATTACACGGTGGGGATTATCCCCGACATCCGCCCCGCCCGCGCCGAAGCCTTGCGCCTGTTTCGCCGCGATATGCCGATTGGCGAAACCGTGCAGCTTGACGTGGGATCAGGCGCCGAATTTCAGGCACTTGCCGAATTCCGTCAGGGTATGGACCGCCGCGCCATCGACTGGAAACGCAGCGCGCACCATTCGAAGCTGCTCGCCAAGGAATACCGGATCGAACGCAACAACGACATCGTCTTTGCAATCGACGGCGGGCGATTGATGAGCGAACCTGTTGGTGGCTTGCCAAAAGTGGACCGCGCCGTTTCTGCCGCACTGTCCGCTGCATTCGTGGCACTGAAACTGGGTGACAAAGTCAGCCTGTTCGGTTTCGATTCGCGCCCGCGCGTGGCCAGCGGATCGGTTTCGGGTGCAGGATCGTTCGGTGTATTCCAGCGGCTTGCGGCGCAGATCGATTATTCGTCCGA